>JAKATR010000001.1 GCA_021818675.1 Thermoplasmata archaeon
GATATTCTTTTGAATTCACTGTAAGGTGCCTTCCGCAGTCGCATGTTGACCAATGTTTCCATGATATTTCATGTTTTCGGTATGGTACAATCAATTGTGGAGAAATCAACCAAATTTTGACAATGTCAATTTTTGTAATTGACTGAAAGCTTTTTTATTTTTACAGATGTTTTTTGAGAACGCATAATGATCTTGACTCATTAAGAATAATTAACTAAATGAAACTAAACAGTAGTTAATAGTTAGGAAATATTAACTATTATATAGTTTGTCCCAATTACTAAATATGAATAATTCCAAACAAGAATCTGAGCATATGGATAAAATATCAGATTTTACAAGGTCCCTCAGAACATTGCTACAGGAGATCATGTTTCTGCAGATGGGCTCATTGAGAACAAAAGGCATTACGATCCCCAAATTCTTCCTGATGAAGTTCCTCTATTATCATGGGAAAAGAAAGACCTCGGAAATTTCTGAACTATTAGGCATCAGTCTTCCGGCTGTCTCAGAGATTCTAAGTTCAATGGAATCTGAAAATCTCATAATCAGAACACATGATGAGAATGACAGAAGAGTGGTGGCAGTCGAATTAAGCTCTGATGGAAAGGCGCTGGTAAATAGCCTTGAAAAGAATAATCAGTGCCTCATTGAGGAAGCTCTGCATTCAATGCCTGTTGACCATTTTGGAATGGCTATTGATTTTCTTGGAACACTTACAGGCATTCTTCATAATTCTGTTGAGTTAAAGATAAAAAAATCTGGTGAATCTTATGGAAAATAACAAAATTGATGATAAGAATTTCAAGTCAAAGGAAGAGTTTGACTCCAAATATGCCCTGAGAGTTATGCTTATTCTTGCAGGACTTGTTTTGATTGTGATGTATATTGAAGGGATGCTGACCCCATCATTACCAGCTATTGAGAAACAGTTCAATATTTCCGTGGCACAGGCAAGCCTCCTGCTTTCCACATACCTTATAGGGGGTGTTGCCTTAACGCCGGTAATTGGAAAGCTTGGGGATCTTTACGGTAAAAAGAAAATGCTTACGATTGTCCTTGTTATATATTCAATATCAGTATCAGTAACAGGTTTTTCACCCAGTTATGATTTTATGATTGCTGCAAGAACTGTTCAGGGAATTGGATTGACAATGATGCCTCTGGGCATGAGCCTTGTCAGAGAAGAATTTCCCCGGGAAATTGTTCCGAGAGCACAGGCTCTTATCAGTGCCATGTTTGGAGTTGGCTTTGCCATATCATTGCCGCTTGGTTCGCTTATCTCAAATGACTTTGGATGGAGGATGACATACCATTCTGCAATTCCATTCATCCTGTTTCTTGCAATTATCACATTCATCATGGTTAAAGAGTCAAGATTCAGAAGGCCTGAAGTAAAGATTGACTATATTGGTGCAACACTTCTGGCCCTGTCTCTGGCATCCATTGTGCTGGCACTTTCAGAAGGTTCTTCATGGGGATGGTATTCAGCCTACACCATTGTCCTATTTTTATCAGGTGTAACTTTACTATTTCCATTGCTCTTATATGAGAGACGATATTCGCTCAATGGAGGAGAGGCCATAATTCATTTCAAGCTTCTCTCTATGAGAAATGTCATGGTGGCAAACATAATCCTTTCCATTTCGGGAATGGGGATGTTTCTTGCAATGCAGGCGCTCACATACAAATTTGAAGATCCGTCTCCAGCTGGCTTTAACCTGTCCATACTTGGAACTGGGCTTTCACTGGTTCCCTTTGCCCTGGGCATCTTCTTCCTTGCAATCGTGACCGGAAAAATGGTTTCCAGAACCGGAGTAAAACCTCTTGCAGTGCTTGGTGCTTCTCTGGCAGCAGTGGGATTTCTGTTGATGGCGTACAGCACCAGTTACGATGAAATTCTCCTTCTGGAGTTCTTCACCGGTGGCGGTCTGTCGCTGATGAATGCCTCACTTATCAATCTCATTGTCCTCACGGTGAATCCCAAGGATATGGGTCTTGCCACTGCCATGAACGGAACCTTCAGGAATGTTGGGAGCAGTATTGGAGCACCCATAGCCGGATCAATAATGTCTACCATAACAGCAGTTTACCTTGTAGGAACATATCATAATATCCCATTATATGCCTCACTTCCTTCTCCTGCTGCTTATTCAATAGTCTTCGTAATATCAGGAGTGGCTTTTGCAGTTGCAGCGATTCTTACCCTCACCGCCGAGGAGGTACTTGGCACAGGAAAGAAAGCCAGAAAGTTGAAGGTTGCCAGGTTTCCGCAGCCAAATCCTGAAAAGGTGAGTTAATAGTGAAAAGAAACCAAAAAGAAAATGTGCAATTAAATAATAGCATTGGGGCTTAATATGGAATTCAGGGCAAAACTGGTGACATGGGAAGAAATAGAAGACTGGTGCAAGAGCTTGTCGGATAAGATCATATCAGGACAGATACCCGATGCAATAATCGGAATGTCCCGCGGAGGTCTGGTCCCTGCAAGGATTATTTCTGATAAACTCCTGAGGAAGGAGTTATATGCAGTGAAGACAGAACACTGGGGCCTGACTGCCTCAAAGGATGGCACAGCACAACTGAAACAGGGACTTTCCTCTGATATCAGAGGTATGAATGTTTTGATCGTTGACGATATTACCGATACGGGTCAGAGCATGAAGGTAGCTCTTGACTATGTTAAATCACAATCACCCCGGAGTGTAAAAACCGCTGCCATGCTTCACATTTCACATTCAGAATTTATTCCCGATTATTTTGCAAGGGAAATAAGCGATTCACAATGGACATGGTTTATTTTCCCATGGAACGTTTTTGAAGATGTTATGAATCTGACAGGAAAAATTTTAAAGGAGCCAATGACCATTGCTCAGATAAAGGAAAAACTCTGGCAGTCATTTGAACTTGAAATAGATGAGCCCAGACTGAAAACAATTCTGGAATATATGGAAAGGCTGAAGAAATTAAAATTCCATGAAGATGGGAAATATTCTCCCCTTGAAGCTTCATGATTTAACAAATTTTGTTCCGGATTTGCCGGAAAGAACGTTAAGGGCATCGGACAGACTTCCAATTACGGCCTCATTTCCACCCTTTTCAATGAATCTGAGGGCCGCCCTGACCTTGGGTTCCATACTCCCCTTTCCAAAGAAACCCTTAGACAGATACTCCTTTCCCTCTTCAATTGTAATTTGCGATAATGCCTTCTGTTCAGGTTTCCCGTAGTTCAGGAAGACGTTATTAACATCAGTTAAAATTGCAAGCCGGTCTGCTTCAATGGAACTTGCAAGCACAGACGATGCAAGGTCCTTGTCAATAACAGCTTCAACTCCCAGAAGGGTTTTATTTTTCCTGATAACGGGAATACCTCCCCCGCCTGTACATATTGGGAGGAAACCAGATCTCAATTGTGAAAGTATGGCATTTCTTTCAACTATCTCCATGGGAAACGGTGATGGTACAACCCTTCGCCAGCCCTTCTCTGTCTTTGCCATTTTCCATCCCCTTTCTTTCATGAATTCTGCGGCCTTTTCATCTGAAAATACAGCACCTACCGGTTTTGTTGGTTCCTTAAAAGCCTTATCATCAGGATCAACTATTGATCTGGTGAGAGTAACTATTCCCTCTTTTGAAATGCCCTTTTCTGTCCGCACCATTTCATAAGCTTCCAGCATAATCTGCCCTATGAGTCCCTGGGACATTGCTCCACAGGTGTCCAGAGGCATTGGTGGGGGCAAACCATCTGAAATCTGGTTTCTCAGGAGGATATCACCAACTTGAGGGCCGTTTCCATGTGTAATCACCACATCCTCCATGGATATGATTTTCCAGATTGCATCAAATGCTCTGTAAGCGCGTTTAACCTGAGTAGAATAATCCCGGCTGTCTGAAGTTTCCAAAAGAGCGTTTCCACCAAATGCTATTACAATTTTAACCAATAATTCACCTGGAAGTAGCACTAATAGCATTTTTTTATAAATATCTTCTTATATTCCATGATAAATACGCTGATGATTACTTTATCACAGAATTTTTCTGAGAAGATTTGCGTAGCTCTCATATGCGACAATCCCTTTTTCAGTGATCTGGGCCATCAGTCTTGGGCCTGTAAGGCTGAAAGCATAAAATGTTCTAATAAGCCCTTTCTCCTGAAGTTTTTCAAGATGATTGCTCATGCTGCCCTTTCCTGATAATGTTATTTTTGATAACTCAGTGAAACTCAACTGTCTGTTATGAACAAGAGAAATCAATATTATTAGCCTTATTGAAGATTTCAACAGCGGCTCCTGAAGCTGCTCGGAGAGTTCATATATGATACTGTTCAACTCTTCAGTTTCATTGCTTGTGATGGAGTCTGCTTTTGATTGCTCACCTGAGTATTCAGCATTATGAGCCATTTAATTCCTCCAGATATTGCCTGCTTGAGTATTTTGCGTAAAATGCCGAAAAATACCAGCCTGTTATGGCAGGCAGCCATGAAAGTGAGAAATCGAACTGGCTCTTCAGGGCAAAAACGCTGAATACTGACATTGCTGTGCTCAGAATGTATGTTGCCAGTGCTATGATGCCTTCAACGGGTAATTTCTCAAATGTCAATTTGAGGCCCTTTAGCAGATAAAATAAAATAATTATAAGGAAACTATAAAATACCAGAAATTCCAGTATATTATTAATTCCATAGAACGAAATGAGTATTATGGCAATGATAAAAAAAACCATGGACAAAATATTCAGCCGTCTATTTTCCAGCGATTTGCTTTGACTTCCATTCAATATTGATTTGAATCCAATGATATAAGACGCCTTCCTGAAAATTCTTCTGGTTATCCAGACAGCAATAACGAATGTGATCAAATATACTGTAAATAGAATGTATGGAATATATGGAACAATGGCAGGCAAATAACCCAGATATGGAAGAAAAACGAATAGAAATATAACAGTTGCCCAGACCGAGTAATACGATCCGTATGCCTTCCTGAAAATGTAAAACTCGAATTTGAGGGCTTTATTTGCAACTCCCCTTAACCCGGCAATATCGTTTTCAGAAATGTCACTGCTCATACCTGTCTTCCCTCCTCTATGGACCTCGGCTTTATTTTTTTAATGAGTAAAAATGAACAGATAGCCATGATAATTATCCATATTGCCAGAATCACGACCTGAATTTCCGGATTGATATGGTTTCCACTGCCAATGGGCTCATTTGTATTTAATGGAACCAGATGACCGTCATAACTCAACACCAGTAGATCTGAAATGTCGGTAAAAGGACTTCCATAAACAATGTAGGCTGGTAAACCTGAGTTGAACTGGGTAAATCCAAAAAGATATGTGAGTATCATTGGAATAAATGAGGCAAATGTTACATTTCTAAGACCAAGATAATTGTTGAAAATCACAATTATTATGGATGCAAGAAGAAACATAAATGCCCCTGCGACGAATCCAATTACAATGGAGATGTATGGAAATTTCGGAATCAGTGTATAACCGCTTCCATAGCTGAACAGGAAGAATGTGGTTACCAGCATAATCCCCGAGAAAACCCCTCCAATAATTCCAGCGCTTAACATAAAGCTGGATATATATCCTGATGGTTTGAAAGTTGTATACCTGAAAGCATATGCCAGGGAGCTGTTTCCATAATATATGGAATATGAAATTGATGTAGCCGTGGTGCTGGTGGAAATTAGACCCATAAGACCAAACCATATGGCTGCGTTCAATTTGTAGTAAACCTCCTGTTTGGGGAAAGCTGATGTGAAAACAAAGGCTCCCATGAATAACCAGAAGAGCATGAAAAATACACCCCAACCCCAAAGATTCCTGTTTTTTAACATGGATTTAATGAAGTATTTTTCAATCATCTTATGCCACCTCATTGAGAAGAGAGTTGAAATTCCTCGCAGCGGATATTGAGATTTCACCCTCATTACGTGATATGGAGAACGTTCCAAAAGCGGTGTCCATGACCGCAATATTATTGGGCACAACCCCTTTATTAATATAGAGATTTTTTACCTCGCTTGCCTGAAATTTTCCAAAGACTCTCCCTTCTATGATGAAGTAGAGACCCCAGCCTTTCAATCTGGCCAGGATATCAAATTCATGTGTATTCATAACTATTTCCGCACCATGATTTGTGATGAGATCAGTTAATTTCATTCTCCTTCTCATATCAATACTTTCAAACGGTTCATCAAGAAGGATAAGTTTGGAACTTCCATAGAGTGATATAAGGTTGCAGATCATCTTCTGTTGCCCCGTGCTGAGTTCATACAGCATTTTACCAAGCGTATCAGAAAGATCCATATCATCAATGAGACCCATAATCTCTTTTGAATCCTGCCCTTTGAGTTCTGAGTATAACTGTATGGTATCTGCCGTATTCATTCTCATTAGTCGGTACACCTCCGGAAGATTCGCGGATAACCTCACCTCATTTCTTATCGACGAAAGATCTTTTCCAAAAACCTTGATATTCCCTGAATTTACATCTACCAACCCAGCTACTGCCTTCAGCAGGGTGGTCTTCCCCGAACCGTTGGGGCCAACTATGGCAATCTTTTCACTATGCACTGAAAGTGAAACGTCATTTAAGACCTGCTTCCTGCTCTTTCCATAACGAACATTAACATTATTCATTTCAAGCATGCTGTTACATAATTATCCCGAATATATACCCCGGACAGAGTTCAAAAATTGAACGGTCCGGTTCCATTCATTGCTTTTCAAAAGAGATATATGAAATGATGTTATAATTATGCATGAAGAAGATTCATATCTGGCTGGTTAAATGTGTAAAATGTGGTTACGAATTTGAGCATATTTTCCACGCATCAGATATGCTGAGACCTCATATCTTCAATGATCTTAGATTTAAGTGCATTAAATGCGGTGAAAGCGCATTTGATCCCATAAAGTCCCTGGGATCATTTGATAGGGATCAGTTCATAAGGGAACACCCCGATATTGATATCAATTCAATTCACGATTTCAGTGAAGACATTAGTACAGAATCCTGAATATTTGCGACTCAAATAAAAAAATAGCTTTTTCACATTACAATTAAGGCATGTGGCATAAATAAGCCCTGATAATTTATATCTGGTGAAAAAAAATGGCATTTATTGATGACCTGGCCTTTGAGTTGTTTACGCTTGTCTTTGCCGGAGTAATTTTGCTGTACATGACACTTGGAGTGTATTATGATTACAGCAAAAAGGGAGAGAGAAATCTTGAGGAGCATATGCTTAGCGGCGTTGGCCCGCTGGCTATTGTGGGAATTGTAATGATTTTAATGGGACTATACAGTGAAATGACATGGCCACTGAGTTTGGGAAGCGCAGTTTCCGCGACATATGAAGCAAAATTCCAGAGTTATAACATATTGTTCTATGACCCTTACATGTTCGCAGGCATAGTGATTATTTCCTACGTTATTTCTGTGAAGATGAAATACAAATTGCAGTATGTAGGTATTCTGGCACTGTTTGCCGGAATATTTGTAATAGACTACGGCTATCAGGGATATCTTCTTAATCTGACTTCTGAGCCTCTTGGGATGTTCTTGATGTATATTGCATATGGGGCAGTTGGAATATTATCTTTCCCCGTGACGCTTATAGTTGATACAGTACCGGGAAGCAAAGAGAATTTCTGGAAAGGCTGGATGATATTGCTCGTACTGTTCTGGATCGCACTGCTTGGTGCAATAATTGCAACTGCATACATAGGATTGATTGCTATTCCACAGCATTTATTCTCAGCGCCGTAAATCATTTAATTCTACCATTTATCTATTTTTTTAAAATTTATTTATTTTGTAGCATTTTTCGGATTCATAAAATAGATTAACCTTTGAGCATATCTCACTGAAACTCTGGTTAATGGGGCGGTATAAATTATCAGTATCAATAATCTTAGAAAAGTATATTCTGATCATAATGTGGCGCTGAAAGATATCAGTGCAGAGATGTCCGCAAGAGTTACCACAATCATCGGGAGAAATGGAGCAGGAAAGACAACGCTCCTGAGAATTCTTTCAACGCAGCTCATGCCTACTTCCGGCAAAGCCACAATATTTGGTCTGGACGTTGTTCATCAGGCAAGAGAGATCAGAAAGAGAATTGTGAGTATTCCGCAGGAGGCCTCAACAATCGGTATCCTGACACCCATGGAACAGGTATCCATGTATCTTGTGGGAAGAGGTTTTTCCAAAGCAGATGCCAGAAAGGCCACCCTTGATGCTCTGGATGCTGTTGGTCTCCACGAAGCAAGAAACAATCCAGCCGATACCCTCTCAGGAGGTATGAAGAGAAAATGCTTTGTGGCCATGGCGCTGGCTGCCAATGCCGATGTAATTTTCCTTGATGAACCCACAACCGGCCTCGATCCCATATCAAGGCTTGAGGTATGGTCTGCAATTAAGCAGCTTCAGGGGAATATCATTCTCACAACCCACTATATGGAAGAGGCAGAAAAACTGTCAGAGGAGGTTTTTCTGTTTGAATCGGGATCGATTATAGACAAAGGAACAATCAAATCTCTCCTGAAAGGCTTTGAAAACAGGGTGAGGATAGAAAGCTACAGGAAGATGGATAATTCCTTCCGGGTTGGCACAATATATATACGATATGTGCAGCAGGACGAAGCTACCCAATTCATAAAGGAAGGGGATAGTGTGAGAAAAATTTCCCTTGACGATCTTTTCATTATGAGAGGTGTTGACATTGAATCTTAAATTCATCTTCACGTTTACATGGTACTACGGAATCAAGTTCATGAAGCGGGCACCTTCATAT
>JAKATR010000024.1 GCA_021818675.1 Thermoplasmata archaeon
TTTAAAATATAAGCTAAAGACATTAATGCGGGTAATAACCCTGCTAATGTTAGGATTAAGTATATTTTCAGATGACTTGACATAATCGCTTATACTTTCAGCCTTTAAATTTTTTACGCATCTGCGTTGCAGGCAAAAAGCATCCCAAAATATCGTTCCACATAATACCCCTTAATGTGGAGTTTTATCCCTGCCTCAGAAAGAAAACCACCCAGCACTACCATAATCCAATAACTATCAGGTTTAGCAGACTCAATAAAATCTCTTTTCATCTCATATAATGGACCAAATCTTCCAGTGGTTATGACTTCTTTAACTGTCTTATCATAAACTTTTGCTTCTTCGGTAAAGCCATAGGGCCCTTCCGGATTATGGGTATGTGCCTGATCAGCGCTGAATATGATCGAATATTTTGTGATTCCAGATGAAAGCACCCTGTAAATATTCCTGCCAAATTCATATAATTTCTGCAAATCCCATAATCTTGCCTGGCCTATTATTATAGCCGGTTCTATGTTAAAGAATGTTAATGGTATCATTGAACCGAAATCTATTGGAAATGTATTCTGTTCACCTCCTGAAAAAAATGCTTTTGATAAAACATTCTGGTTTGCCCGGAGAATAAGGTTTGCAAGGTCTAAATCATTATCTAATTTCATCTGTAAATTTTTCCCTCCATCTGTGGTATAATTTCCTGATAAATTTTTATTAAAGGCAATTGAAAAATGGTTCCCAAGTGAAAGCCCATGTGGAGTTAGTATGATTCTGACGCTTGCATTATCCTGGGAAGTCTCCTCTATTATTGCTTCCCTCATTTCTTTACTTGCCTCATTAGGGAGATCTATTAGTTCATCCCCGTGTGGAATAAGATAGACCCTGTGAATCATAATTAGAGATTGCACTGAGATTATTTAATACATATCAGGAATTTGGTTTGTGGGAAGAAATTAAATATGAGGCATAAATTTGCCTCTTAATTGATAAGTATAGAAATAATAAAGAATCTATATAAGTCATTGAGGAACAGATATGTATTTATTTACTAAAGTTGATGGGATATGACCAATATCCTGAATTTATAATTTGGTGTGCATATGGAAGCTGACGGTGAGGTAAAAAAATCGATAATAAGCATAGTAGGTTTCTCAGGCTCAGGCAATATTTACATAAGTGAGTGGATAGCTGAGAATATCGCATATCCTTCAGCTTCAGAAGTAATTTATATAAAGAATCTTCCACACGATGAAAGAAAACTGAACGCCATGGGAAACAATATCTCAAAAATCGAGAAGGAAGGGCAAATAACAGTAATCAATATTGGACCCAGGACTTCATATACCGTTGCTTCAACGGAGGCAAATCTTTCTGATATCCTGCAATCTTACCGGTCAAACAATATGTTGTTTGTGTTAGATGGTTTTCAGGATATTCCATCTGGAAATTATAGAATTTTCAGAATACTGGTAGTTAGAAACATCAGGGAAATCGACCATTTTTCATCTTCATTTACACCTGATCTGGTTGTTCTTAATGGTGAATCAGCAATACATGATGAAACTGTAATCAAATGGCCGGACGGGAAACAGAGTATATTGTATACTATCATGTCACATTTTATAAATTCTGTAAAAGCAACAAATTCAAAAATTAATGAAGGCCAGATTTTTGATAAAGGGATTCAAACTAGAGAAAACATCTTATAATCTTTATCAATCTCGCACCAAAGGGTTTAATAAATAAAATCCTTTTACGGACTACCAGAAAATTAGAAATAAAGGTGTAAAAATGGCATCACAGAAACCGCACATAAATTTGGTTACAATAGGACACGTAGATCATGGAAAGTCAACCCTCGTAGGGAGGCTTTTGTTTGAGCACGGAGAAATTCCTCCACACATAATTGAGGAATACAAGAAGCAGGCTGAAGAGAAGGGAAAAGCTACTTTTGAATTTGCATGGGTAATGGATAAATTCAAAGAAGAGCGAGAGAGAGGAGTTACAATTGAGCTTTCCCACAGGAAATTTGAAACAGGAAAGTATTACTTTACAATTATTGATGCTCCAGGACACAGGGACTTTGTTAAAAACATGATTACAGGAACAAGTCAGGCAGATGCTGCTATTCTTGTAATATCATCAAGAGATGGAGACGGTATAATGGCGCAAACAAGAGAGCATGCTTATCTCGCAAAAACTCTCGGTGTACAGCAGCTTATCGTTGCAATTAACAAGCTGGATGCAACGCAGCCACCTTACAGTGAAAAGAGATTCACTGAGGTAAAGGGAGAAGTTGAAAAATTCCTTGCATCAATAGGTTACAGAAACATACCAATGGTACCAATCAGTGGATATAAGGGAGACAATATAACAAAGAAGTCGGAAAACCTGAAATGGTATTCCGGACCAACTTTGCTTGAACTTCTCGACTCACTTAAAGTTCCGGAGAAACCAATTAACAAGCCACTTAGATTACCTGTTCAGGATGTGTATTCTATCACCGGTATTGGAACAGTTCCAGTTGGAAGAATTGAAACAGGAATACTGAAAAATGGCGACAAGGTCATTTTTAATCCCGCAAATAAGCAAGGGGAAGTTAAGACAGTTGAAATGCATCATGAGGCAATGGAACAGGCTGGGCCTGGAGATAATGTAGGGTTTAACGTCAGAGGAATCGCCAAGAACGATATTAAGAGGGGAGATGTTTGTGGACCAGTAACAGCCCCGCCATCTGTTGTGAAATCATTCACGGCTCAGATAGTCGTTCTGAATCATCCATCAGTAATCGCCGCAGGCTATAAGCCAGTATTCCATGTTCACACAGCACAGGTAGCATGCAGATTTGAGGAAATCCTAAAGACAATTAACCCGAAGGATGGAACCACAAAGGAAGAAAAACCTGCTTATATCAAAACAGGAGATATTGCAGTAGTAAAAGTAGTGCCTGATAAACCTCTCGTAATTGAGAAAGTTGCAGAATTCCCACAGCTTGGAAGATTTGCAATAAGGGATATGGGACAGACAGTTGCTGCTGGTCAATGTATCGACATTGAGCTTAAGTAAGGTGACATGAGTGGTCTCATATAAAGCCAGAATCTCTTTAAGCGGTTCAGAACATAAGGTCGTTGACGATGTTTGTGTGGAGATAAAGGCCATTGCCAGCAGAACCGGCGTGGAGGTTCATGGCCCAGTACCACTCCCAACTAAAAGACTACAGGTTCCTGTAAGAAAGAGCCCTGATGGAGAAGGTTCCCCAACATGGGACAGATGGGAGATGAGGGTACACAAAAGACTCATCGACGTGGATGCCGATGAAAGAACGTTGAGGCAGCTCATGAGGATAGCAATACCTGACGGGGTTCAGATCGAGATTCAAATTAAGAGTTAATTTTTTTATTTATTTTATAATTTTTTTAAATTTGTAAGGTGTTTTAATGGGACGAAAAGAAGATAACATTGCAAAAGCTTCGAAATTGATAAATCATCCTGAGAAAATAAGAAATATGGGTATCGCTGCTCATATTGATCACGGTAAAACAACATTAAGTGATAATCTAATTGCAGGCGCAGGGATGATGAGTGAGGATTTAGCAGGAAAACAGTTGATGCTTGATTTTGATGAACAGGAACAGGCAAGAGGTATTACAATTAATGCTGCGGTTGCATCTATGGTTCATGTTCACAACAATGAGGAATTTTTAATCAATCTAATAGATACTCCAGGACACGTAGATTTTGGAGGAGATGTTACCAGGGCAATGAGGGCCGTGGATGGAGCGATTATTGTGGTTGACTCTGTGGAAGGCGTAATGCCACAGACAGAAACTGTCATTAGACAGGCACTTAGAGAAAGGGTAAAGCCGGTTCTATTTATCAACAAGGTTGACAGGCTCATAAACGAATTAAGATTAAATTCGGACGAGATGCAGAAGAGGTTTGTTAAGATCATAAATGACGTAAACAAACTTTTGACAAAATACACGCCAAAAGAATTCGTCAAGGAATGGCAACTTAATGTGCAGGACGGGAAAGTTGCTTTTGGCTCTGCATATAACAACTGGGCCATATCTGTACCGTCCATGAAGGAAACTAAAATTTCATTCAAAGACATAGTAGATTATGTAAAAGCAGGGAATCAGAAGGAACTCGCAAAGAAATCGCAGCTTCATACCATTATATTGACAATGGTCATTCAGCATCTTCCCAATCCAAAGCAGGCACAGGCTTACAGAATACCACAGATATGGAAGGGTAATCTGGAGTCTGTTAACGGGAAGGCAATGATGACCTGTGATCCGGAGGGCCCCGTTAATATGATGATAACCAAGATAATAGTAGATCCACATGCAGGGGAAATAGCGGTTGGAAGAGTTTTCAGCGGTACATTGAAAAGAGGTCAGGAATTATATATCTTGGGCACGTCAGGGAAATTTAAACTACAGACATTAGCAATGATGGTCGGTCCAGATCGAATACAGATAGATAGCATGTCCGCCGGAAATATTGCGGCCGTTATAGGTTTAAAGAGCGCAATTGCAGGCTCCACAGTAGCTGCATTGTCTGATATGGAAGCATTTGAACCAATGATGCATTATACTGATCCGGTAGTCACACTTGCCATAGAAGCAAAGCACACATCGGATCTTCCAAAGCTCATTGAAGTGTTAAAGACCGTTTCAAAGGCAGACCCATCAATACAGGTCAATATCAATCAGGAAACAGGTGAACATCTTATTTCTGGTATGGGTGAATTGCATCTTGAAATTACTCTTTATCGAGTGAGAAACGATTATAAGGTAGATGTCACAACATCAGATCCAATAGTTGTTTACAGAGAAACTGTTGAGCATCAGGGCGGCCCCTTTGAAGGTAAATCTCCAAATAAGCACAATAAATTCTACTTTGAAGTTTCACCTCTTGAAGAATCAATAATAGCGCTAATCAAAGATGGTCAAATTCCACAGGGATCTAAATTCAAGGATAGAAAGGCCATAACAGAACTCCTTCAGGCAAACGGTCTCGACAGAGAAGAAGCCCGGGGTCTCGAATGCATTGAGGGCGATAACCTAATGACTGACGTCACAAAAGGAATTCAGTACCTTGATGAAACAATGGAATTGCTCATCGACTCATTTAAAGAGGTTATGAACAGAGGTCCACTGGCGAACGAAAGAGTTTCTGGTTTAAAAGTCAAGTTAGTTGATGCAAAGCTGCATGAAGACAGCATTCACAGAGGTCCAGCACAGGTTATACCTGCGGGGAGAAACTCAATATACGGAGCTATTTGTAGAGGTAAGAGAATTTTACTTGAGCCTGTACAAAGAGTGTATATCAATGTTCCTCAGGACATTATGGGTTCAGTCACAAATGAAATCCAACAGAGAAGGGGCGTGGTAGAGGAAATGAACACTGAAGGGGACGATATTGTGATCATATCCAAAATACCAGTTTCCGGAATGTTTGGCTTTGCTTCGGCAATCAGGAGTGCAACAGGCGGAAAGGTTCTGTGGAGTTCCGAAAACGAAGGTTATCAGAAGGTTCCATATGAACTGCAGAGCGATATTGTTGCGAAGATCAGAACCAGAAAGGGATTAAAGTCTGAGCCTTACGACGAGAATTATTACTCATCCCTTTAATTTCTGATGAAACCCGCAATACTATGCAGGAACTGTAAAACACCAAGGGAGAATCTAGAATACATATGCCGCAAATGCGGCGGAACATTTTTTCTTAAAGTTAACTGGAAGTATTCTGAAAATTTAGCCAGTAATTTTCCATATATTAATAAATGGATCATGGAACCAGGGTTCATGACCCCAATTTTGAAATTTGAAAATCTTTCAATGAAATTGGATTATTTTACTCCAACTCTATCCTATAAGGACCGGGGAATGTTAACCCTTTTCTCCCGAATTAAAGGCACTGAAATGCTGCCTTCCGGATCGCAGGTAACTGAAGATTCATCAGGCAATGCCGGGGCTTCATTCGCATTCTTTGCAAAGATTGGAGGATATTCACCCAATATCTTTGTATCATCCAATTCTAATCGAATTAAGTTAGAGCAAATAAAATCCTATGGGGCTAAGATAACACTCATTGAGGGATCAAGAGAGGATCTATTCAGAGCGGCCATTTCTTCACAGGGAATATATCTTGGGCATACTTACATGGCAGAATTTATTGATGGGATAAGATCAATTGCATATGAGATATTTCAACAGACAGTAAGGGTTCCTGAAAGGATATTTGTCCCGGTTTCAGCTGGCACTTTATTGCTTGGAATCATCTATGGGTTTGAGCATCTTCTTGATTCAGGTGAGATTGATCATATACCGGAGATTATTGCCGTTCAGCCAGATTCTATTTGCCCTCTCTTCGATTCAGTATATGGTATTGAACAAAGAAAATATGCAAAGTCCATTGCGGATGCTCTTGTCACAGTAAAGTCACCGCATTTGAAAGAGATGACGGATAAAATAAGAAAATATGGTAGTGTCATAACTGTTTCAGAAGATGAAATAAAAGATTCCCGTGAAGCATTAATGGGAAAGGGAATTTATACGGAATATAGCTCGGCTACAACGTTAGCCGCATATGAAAAAACAGATAAGTCTAAAAATTCGCTGTTGATCCTTACTGGGAATGGAATCAAAAATATTTAATTTGTATTAAAATTAAGCCTTTTCATCTTCAGCTATTTTTTTGCCGTTCAGGGTAAGAGTGTATCGGAGATCAGTTCCTCCTCTTTTTGCAAGGATAGAAACGCTGCAATATTTTGACAGACTAAGCTCTATGGCTTTCCTTGCTGAATCCTCATCGACTGCTCCATTTATGATGTAATGAATATTTGCATATGTGAGAGTCTTTGGATCCGTCTCAGCTCTTGTTCCGGTTACTTCACATCTAAAATCAGACACATCATTCCTTTTCTTTTTGAGAATCAGGAGAATATCATCGCTGGAACATCCTCCCATACCCAAGAGGAGAAGTTCAGTTGGAGTATGGTAAATTTCCTTTTTTGTAAACGGGTCTCTAATGCTGATAGGTTCTCTCCCTTTTGTTTCAGTGAGAAACCTTTCATTTGCAGGATCATATTTAAAGCTGACACTCAATGGCAATTCAATCAACCGTTTTCAGAATTTTTCCAAGTTCCTTAAGCGCATTGAGAACAGCGGTTAACCCCGCAGCCAGTTCTGGATCCTTAAACATTCCCATTAATCTAAGAAGACTATAGCTATCTGGTTTTTTGGCTCCACTTACCATAGCTTCAACAATCTCGTCGCTATTGTACAGTATGGAATTTATTGTTCCAGAGGTTGGTCCCTGAGACAGGGCAGCCATCAGAGCAGTTAATATATCTACCAATTTAAGCATGCCAAGATTCAGTTCATTTGAATTAAACAGTCTTTCCGCCTGTATTGTACTGCCCGGCATTTTTTTTGAAATCAAACTCTCAAGTAAAAGTAGACCTCCTGAATCTTTCAATCCTGACAGAATCCTCAGAAGGGATTCCATTGATGTATCATCCTGAACCAATTCTCCCAGCATTCTTTCAATCTCAACCTGTTTATCTTCATTTGTTGTCATTTTATCACCTACACAAATCCCCTAATCTCCCTTCCAAAGTATGATGAATGGGCATATAATCTAAGAAGGAAATCAGTTTCTGACGCTTTGCCTACTATAAGGGAATCGTCATCTACCAGCGCAGATATTGCCAGTTTATTATCTATGAGAGGGTGTAATTCTATTCTCAATTTGAATTGCCCAGGATCTCTGTAACCTGATATCCGGTTTGCAATTCTGGCTGATACAAATTCTGCCTGATCAAGAGCAGAGTAAATATTTTGTGAGCCTGGAATGCCCAATGAACCTCCTATTAAATATATCTGATCATTATTTTTTATGGAAAGGGTGCTTTCATCAATATCTATCCTACCATTCTCTGTCTTAGGAAGATGAGATGAAAGAATTGACTTGTGTAAAGATTCAGGAGGCATCACCACAGGTAAATCATATTTTATAGTTTTTCCTGCAGAGGAAACAAGTTCTCTGTTCTTCACATTTAAGGAAGTTAATGAAAATCCGCCTATTACCTCTACGTTATTACTTTTGAGTTCATTTTCGACCCAATTGAATAATTCTGTATTGCCATGAATTTTATCTTCCGGGAAGAAAACCTGAATTTTAATTTTTGAATCCAGTTTCTTTTCCTTGAAGTATTTTGAGAGCAGAATTGCAATATCACTTGCCAGCGTCTGATTTCCTTTGAAGTTTGGAGCATTACCGATCACTATGGAACCCTGTTTAAGGTTTTGAATGTCCTCTTTTAAGGATATTGTTGATTGCACTTCATTAACCGATCTTACTTCTTCTTTGAATCCAGGGATTGCATCAGGATCAGGCACACAATCCATGGCAATAACAAGATATGTGTATCTAATTAAATGACCCTCTTCTGTTAGGATACCATTATTTTCCACATCTATGCTCTTAATATTTTCATTTACGTGCAATATGGATTTTTTTAACAAGCTCTTAACAGGGGCTGATAAACAAGAACCTTGTAAATAATTTACTGGCAGGAAAACAGATGCTTCATTAAAATAATGCCTGTTCCCACCAGCTATTAGAATTACTTCTGCATCTTCTTTAGCTATTCTAGTTCTAATTTTATTGGCCACTGTTATGCCAGCTGTGCTATTTCCCACAACAACTATTCTTTCCAGTACTTTCAATGTTACACCTCTATACTAGTTTTAAGCATTCATAGAAGCATTTTCAAATAACCCAAGGTCAGGAAATTTGTTCTATACCTCTTTCAATCCTCATTTCTATTCAACGAATCACTATTAATCGTTTATGTCATATTATATCTGCAGTGAGTGTTTTCCTCATTTAACGATTATTCAACAGCGAAACACTGAACGAGACATGATTAAAGATCGAGTTATAAGACTTTTGCTCAAAAAATAAGGCTCTGCATAAGAAATTGCAATGTTTCGTATATGATTGTGCTTTCATATTTTAATTTCTCATGAGAAGGCCTTTTTTGAGATTTCCATTTTAGTGTAAATTCAGGCAGGTGGCAAAATAAAAAGTTCAAAAAACTTTAGTGAAAAACTGGAATTGTTACTACCGTCAACTAAGCGTATTAAGATAAAATTTAATTTCACAGCAACTTTTTCACAACTATCTCATTCTTTGTCTGGTCTGTTTTAGCAGATCTCAACCTTCAAACATGTGAGGGGAAAACGAAAGCATTCAAGCAATCATATGGTGCAAAGCTCCACAACATCAGCACGTTCAGCAACGACTGCTTGTTGCCGATTCAATTTAATTATCAGTTGAAGTTCAGAAAACAAGATATGGTTTCATGTTTAATTGTAGGCAAATCGAAAGGAAAATTACCTTACACCATTTTTAGTGCATCACCTTGGTAAGCAGATTAAGACTGGTCAGCGACAAACAAGAAAAAATCATGTATTTTGAAACTAAATACGTCGTGGGTCTCACGCACTGAAAAAATTAATATATAAGAAAGTAATGTATAGTTAACAACTATAGGTTGTTAACAGGTGATAGAAATGGTGTATAGAAGAAGAAGAGAAGATGAAGATGACGACGACGACTTCTTTGGAGATATGTTCGACTCATTTGGAATAGACTTTGACAGGTTCAATGAGAGGATGAGAAGAATGTTTGAAAAGATAGCAAAGGATCCTGAAGCAACTACATTTGGGCCATTTGTATATGGCTTTACATACAAGACAGATCAGAATGGTAAGCCCCTATTCCAGGAATTCGGAAACGTTCCGGGTGTACGCAATCCTGGAATAACTCAGGGAGTTGAAAAAGATGTGAGAGAACCAATAACTGATATGAATATCGACGGTTCTAACATGTATATAACATATGAACTACCAGGAATCAACAAAAATGACATCGATCTAAAAGTTTCAGATCAGAATGTGGTCTTAAATGTTTCAGGAGGGTCAAGAAAGTATTACAAAGAGATAGAATCGGAGCACAAATTAAAAGCAGAGAGCACTGAAGCCAAATTCACAAATGGAATCCTCGATGTGAAGATTGCCCTTGATAAAGCCGACGACCAGAAGGGAAAGAAAATTAAAATAAGTTAGGGATTCGACGTGAATGATGATTTCGATCTCATTCTCTCTATTTTTGAAAATTCAACAAGGAGAGAAATATTGAGGAGGCTCGTGCTGGACGATTCATATGCTCTGGAGATCAGCAGACAAATTGGTCTCTCTCAACAGGCAATAAATAAGCAACTCGAAGTGCTGGAGAGAGCCAATCTAATTTTTTCAGTGGGAAGAGAACAAAACCCTCAGGGGGCATCCAGAAAAATTTATAGACCCACCGGCTTTTCCACATTAATAATTGACTATTCCAGGAATTTTATTGAAACTAAACGATACCCTCTTGAAATTTTTCAAGAGACTGAAAATTATCTTAACGACAACAATGAAAGTTTATTAAATTCCCTTCGTGATATCAATAAAAGAATAGACGAATTGATGAAAAATAGGGCATCTTTAATAAGGCAAAAGGACTCGCTGATTTCATCCATAACAAGGAAGATCAGTGAAAGCGTTCAAGATAATATCTCAAGAGAAATTTTACTGAATTACCTTGAACTGCTGGATACTGAAGAGGTTTCAAAAAAATTATCGCTTCCAGTTTTTTATGTAAATGATGTTGTTTCCAGATTTTTTAACCTATAATATTTTTCTTCATCTTAATATAATATCGTGTGAGCGATCTGTGTATAGGTAGTGGAAGTATGAATAGTGTTGAGAATGAATCATCAAAATCGTGTAGGTATTCAAGAGTGTTTGTTACCAGTATAATAGAGCCATCATCTTTTAAGACCTCGTTCATCTTCTCAGGAAGTTTAGAGAAAAGGTCAGCAGTTTCAATTCCTGCCTTTGAGGAACTTCTCCCATAAGGAAGATCTGTTACAATGGCATCTACCTTCAGTGTGCTGGAATATTCCAGAAAGTTTGCCCTTGTCACAATATAATCATGAATGCCGAAGAATTTCAGGTTAAGCCTGGTCCCTATAACCATCTCCTGTGATATATCGATACCTATTACATTGTATTTGAGAAGACCAGCTTCAATGAGCATTCCACCGGTACCGCAAAATGGATCCATTATCGTTCCGCCATCAGGAACGTCTGCCACATTAATGCAAAATCTTGAAAAACGTGGATCCATGGACGTAGGAGAAAAAAATGGCCTCATTCCCGCTTTCCTGGTCTGAAGTTTTTCGTAACTGGCCTGATATATCTGCTTACTTAGATACCAGATTTTTTCCACATGGTACGCAATGAATATGTTATCGGGATTTTTAAAATTAACACGTCCTTTTGCTCCCAGTTTTTCACCAATATCTTTTTCATCCGGGGTTGAATGGCAATCAGAAGAATCTCTAATTCTTAAATAAAATTGGCCATAAGAAGCATCAAGTGGTTGCACTTCATTGAAATTGTTAAACGTGTAAACTATCTCTGTAATTCTCTTGACAAAACTGGATCTTTCAAGTAATTTTGGGCTGCAGTCTATTAAGAGAACACCTTCAAACAGCCTCTCAAATTTTGTATTTTTTTCAGATTTTTGAAACGATTCAATCTCCTTAAAAAAGAAATCAGAGAAACCTATCTGATATTCGACTATTAATCCATTCTTATTTTGGCTTTTTTTCACTTTCTTCAAGCCTTTTGAATTCCTTTGAAAGATCTGAAGATAAGCCATCATATATTTTACTCAGTCTGGCAATAGAACGTTTGACTGCAGCTTGTGGTTTTCCGGATTTTACCTTAACGTATACTCTTGGATTGTCAATTACAGGGTGTTTGATATAATACTTTGATTCCTCAACCTGTTCATCTTTCAACAGTTCCTCTACTAAAGGTCTTAATAATGTATTATCATAATTTAAAACTTCAAAGGTAATGGAGTTTTTATCCTTCTCTATGATCTTTATCTTGCTGTCCATCTTTCCGTTATAGCTTACGATTAATTAATCTTATTCTCCTTACGCTCTTCTTTTGTAATGTTAGAATAATGTGCTCTATGCTTGTTTTTATAATTACTAATTGCACTACTATTAGCCTATCATATATCTTAGTTCACTACTTTTTGCTTCTTCCCATTCTTATGTCGATAGTACAAATAAATTAGAACCAGGATGAAAGCTGCTACACCTGCATACGTATAGTCGTTGAATGCTCCAAGAATATTTTTCCAGTTTGAACCAAAGATAAATCCAAGGTAAACAAGTATACTATCCCAGATTATTGTTCCTATTAGTGTATATATTGCAAATGTAGAAAATTTCATTCTGGCAATGCCTGCGGGAATAGAGATGAATGTTCTGAATATTGGTGTCATTCTTGTAAGAAAAACAGAAATTTTTCCATATTTCATAAACCACTTGTGAGTAATTCTTATTGAATTTTCGTCCAGGCCGACATATTTTCCAAATTTTAAAATACCCGGTTCTCCGCCATAATATCCAATCGCATAAGCAATTGAAGATCCAGCTAAATTTCCAAGGGTACCTGCGGTAATAACCAGAATATATGCGGGTACAGGACCAAACGAGGGAAGGCCTCCTGTCAACGCAAGATAACCTCCGAACGCCATTACTACTTCCGATGGTACCGGGAGCAGTAATCCTTCAAGGAGCATTAGAAAGAAAATGCCCGGATATCCAATTGTTTGAATAATTAGTATGATATCTGATATTATGACATCCAGAATCCCGGTTATGAAAGAAGTCATTTCAATCTTCTCCACTAACTTTTGAAAACTGTACGCCTATCATTTGCTGAATTTCCTCATTTGACAGTGTAAACTTCCTCTTATTAATATTGCTTTCAAGAAGCATAAGCTCTGACAACTCATCTGGATATCCTTCTGCATAAACAATCTCAACTATTTTAGCATTCATGAGCATTTTGGAGCAGACAACGCATGGATGGGTAGTGGTATAGATTATTGAATTCCTTATGCTCACGCCATGGACGGCGGCCTGAATTATAGCATTTTGTTCAGCGTGTAATCCTCTGCAGAGCTCATGTCTTTCCCCTGAAGGTATGTTCATGTCATCCCTGATGCAACCTACAACATCGCAATGGGCTGTATTACTTGGGGGCCCATTGTATCCCGTAGCCAATATATTTCTATCTCTGACCAAAACAGCCCCAACTTTCCTTCTTATGCAATTTGATCTTGATGCAGCTAAGAAAGCCATTCTCATAAAATACTGGTCCCATGAAGGCTGTTTTCCATTCATTTATTAAGACTTCAAAAAATAGTAAATGTGGGAATTACTCCACATCAAGAACGGCCTCATGCTTTTTTCCCTTATTTTTGTTGCCCGGTTGACCTTCCATATCCTGGAATCTTCCTTTTAGTTTTTCCATAACCTTTGGCATGGTGGTGTATTCCATATCCTCTTCCGGGAGTCTGTGTGGCTCAAAGGGGCCCATTCTCCTAATATAATCGGCTATATCTGAAGCAAGTTTTCTTGCACCATCGAAAGCTGGATCATCAAACATATCAACAGGACCAGAGAGTTTTCCATCTTTGTATACAAAACCCAATGCTCCTACTTTCGGCGGGCCATCAAACCTTGACATTTTTGAATATTTCAATCCAACAGGCATAAGAGGACCATTAAAAGAACCCCTCATCCATCCTGAAACAAGATATGGATGGGAAAAAGCCTCCATTGCTTCCCCTGATGCAGGAAGCCCTGATTGAATTCTCACTATGGCTGCAGGGTCGTCTTTACCTACATATTCTCCAGCGATAAATGAAAGCTTGTCTGTTGTAATTACAGCAACATTCTCATCTGGAAGTTTTTGATGAGTTTCCTTTGTGAGAACTCTCTTGATGACATATCTGCTTTTCGATCCGATAAGGGAAATTATATCGTACATTTCCTCGGGTGCATCAAGATAAATATTTTTTCCTTCAATGATATCCCATACTTCGAATCGGAATCCCTCATGCATGTTGTTGTCAATAACAAGTCCTGGAGTATTAAACGGATCTGCAAACATTTTAAAAATCGGATAGTTGAAAGCGCCCGGTTCGGTTTTATCCATCATATATACAATAAATGGTTCAGATTTCCTTGGTGTTATTTCCATTTCGGCAATGCCCGGACCCATTCCCTTGATATTACCAGAAAATGAATCCTTTAACAAGTCTTGACCTGCTCCATATAAACCAAGTTTCTTTGCAACTTCAGTTCCTGCCTTGAAAGCGTCCCATGCAAGCCCGTGTACCTCTTTTGCGTTAATTCCAAGATTGTGGGCCATGGTTATCTGTATGTCGTCCCCGATACTGGAAATGTGAAAATCAGAAATAATTCCTTTTCCATGATCTTTCACATGACTTCTTACCTGGTTTACTACATCCTCATGAACAGTGGTATGACCGGGAAGGCTACCTATGTCTGCCTTAATATGGCTCAATGTAACTTTCATTGATCATTAATGACTAATTCATATTAATAAATTATCTCACTATAATCTATATATTTTGAAGTAATTGTATTATTTATCCAAAGTTGAGGGATAAACACGATTAAAGTTCAGAGGGTTTATGAGGAGATAGAGGAGGCTCCTGATACGGTGTTTGTTCTGGTGGACAGAATCTGGCCCAGAGGTGTCACAAGGGAACGCCTTAAAAATGTTATATGGATAAAAGATTTATCGCCAAGCAATCAACTAAGAAAATGGTTTTCCCATGAGTCATCAAAATGGGACGAGTTCAAAAAACGATACTATATGGAAATAGAAGGAACGCAGGCTATTAAAGATATTATGATGGTAGCAAAACAAAAGAATATTGTTCTTCTTTATGGTTCAAAAGAAAGAAGTTTTAACAATGCCGTGGCACTGAAAGATTTCATTGAGAGAAATCTATAGACAAAAAATAGAAATAATTTTTAATCCATTTTACGCGGGGACTATTCTCACTACATTACTGCCTCTGACCACAACCATTCCTAATTTTTTTGTAACTGTGTCAGAATTTTCTTCCACGTCATCCATGACCATATTCATGTATTCATCGTAACCTGTAAGGACTCCCTCTAAGGTCCTGTTGTCCTTCAATAACAAAACTACTTTTCTGTTCAAACTCTCTTCCAACAATTTCATTGGCATTATCATTTATTCACCTAATTATATTCTTCTCCATCTACGTTCTCTTCTCTGCTCATTATGACCTGAATCAGCCCTTTCAGAACTTCTTTCACATCATCCAATTCTCTTCTCATATTGCTTAATTCTGTTGTTAATTTTTTAAAATCTTCCATACTTTCACTGTCTGTTTTCAATATCATCACCAAAACTAATCATGTCTCCATAATCGTTTGTATATTTTCTCTGCTCTGTTCTCTCGCAGTTCTCGCAATAAAGAGCTCCATTCTTCATTACGAGGAATTCCCTGCATCTTGAGCATCTTGCTTTGACTACTCCAAGATTTCTTCCCATAATACCCAATTCAAAATTTTGGCCCATTCTCAAGACTTTGCCTCTGATGAAATCTCCAGTTCTAATGTTGGGAATATCATTGGATCTGCCACGGTCTCCCTGGCCGAATCTTATGTATCCTTCTGCAGTGTAGGGAACAAGTCCATACTTGGGATCACTGAAACCCCCTATTTTGACTATTGCCTGTCTCTGGTCAACCTTTATCAATTGCCCATAGCAAATGTCTCCTACTCTTGGTTTAAGCCTAACTTTATCGGTTTTAACGTAAATGATCATTCTGTTATCATCTTTCATGACTCTACCAAACGCCAATGATTTTACATAACCGTCGCTTTCCACTGTATTAACACCAGGAACATATTCTTCAGCAGATGAAAGGACTTCACCGGGAAATACTATTTTGTCATCATTATTTGCCATATTTAACACGTCTGAACTCTGATTATAACAATTATAATAGAACCAAATCATAATTTGCCTATTAATATTTTCTGACTTGGATAACCAATTCCCAATTAGTCTGCCCACAAAAGCGAAAAAAGTAATTGCTTAGCTGCATTGACCTTCTGTGATCATCGATGAGGCGTTTTTCGGTTTTTCCAGAACAGGAAGCTTCAAAGGGATAAAATATCCTACGTTCCTGGACTGGAAAGATGACATCGTAAATGAAGAGTCTTTCTCAATTCTTGGGGAGTCGTTTTCAGAATCGCGGAAAATTAAGATAGAAGGCACTGAGGTTAGGCTAAGAGAATCAGAAAACATCCTGATGATTGAAGAAGCAGATTCCATTATTCAAAGACCAAAAAATTTCGTTAGAATTTTAATGGAGGTTCACAAAATAAACAAATTTCATAAGCTCATCTACACTCCATTAATTGGTGATCCATATCTTTTTCCAGTATTATCATTGCTTGGCATAACCCTGCAGGATAATTTTATATCATATATGGATGGAGCAGATAAGGTAGAATACAGGCATACGGGAAGAATGAAAAGTGACCGTATTTCAATTGATGCCAATTCCATTTTTATTAAAAATCTCTCAGAAGATATTCAGACATCAATTAAGAATTACACACTTTTTGATATAGCAGAGAAAATTAATCTGTCATCCAAATCAGTTGAAATTCTCAGAATACTTGTTAACGAACACCAGAAGGAGTATGAAACGGTCTTCCCTAGAAGAACTCAGGAGATTAGGGCAGTATCAAATATCTCTCTTATGAGGCCCGATATATTGAGATTTCAGGATTATATATCTCATTATTACGTGAAACCAGAAGCGCGAACTATTTCTCTTTTTATTCCGTGTTCGGCAAGAAAACCTTATTCTGAATCAAAATCGCACAGGCGTCTCATCGAGGCTATTAGTGATCTCAGAGGTTTTCTTCACGAAGTGATAATTACCTCACCTTTAGGTCTTGTTCCTAGGGAGATTGAGGAGACTTATCCTGCAGCTTTCTACGATGTTCCTGTAACAGGAAGATGGTCCCCAGAAGAAAAGGAAATGCTCCTTCGTATTACACGTAATTATCTGGATCGAAACAAATATGAAAAATCCTTTGCTTTATTAACTGAAGACTATATGTTTTCTGCAGAATACTTGCCTGAAGGTGTTGAATTAATAAAATGGGATAAAAGCAATGAAGACAGTCTGATGCAACTGAGAAATAAGATTGGAGAATACGTAACTGAACATAAACCCACAAGGGTAAAGGATTCAATAAGGGAGAAAATATTTGCCATATGTGAATACCAGTTTGGGAGCTGGATAATTCCCTATATAAGCAAGGGAAAGATAATTAAAAATTACAATCAATTCATGATAACCGTTGATGGAAAACCTGCACTCATTTATCAGGAGGATAAGGGTAAAATAGCCATAAACAAGAATTTTACAAAACCATTTATTGACAATTCCAAATTCCTTGTGGAGATAGATGATTTTAAACCAACAGCAAATGTATATAGTGTTGGGGTTATCTCGGCAACTCCTGATATAAGAATAGAGGATGAAGTTGTATTGCACAATTCCGGAATCCCTAAAGGTGTCGGAACTTCAAAAATGCCATTTGAGGCAATGATGGAACTTGAAAAGGGAATAGCTGTGAAGGTTAGAAATTAATATGATTATAGTAGATAATACGACTCAAATCTCAACAATATTTCGTTTCATGTTTTCAGTATTGTATCGAAACATTTTATTAGATATAACGTGTATACTAATAGGCTGATAACACATGGTTAATATATCACCAAAAGCAATTGCAATAACTATCGCGGCCATTATTATTGCCTCTTCTTCATTCTTTATTTTTCATGTTTCATACTCCACAGAAATTCCAAACCTCAAAATTCCTAAGATACATCCGCCTCAAATATTTCAGCAGGAAACCCAATTATTGGCCGGATCCACTCTGGGCACATCCTTTTCATTTATCTCCAATGCTACATTTACTCTGGAAGGGTATATTTATAAAAACTCGGGAAATGGTCCTGTTCCCCTATCAAATAAAGCCGCATACATCTATGTGTTTCCATGGGTAGATGAGGTAACTACAACATCCAATGGTTTTTATAGCGTAACAGTGGTTCATTACGGTTCATATTCAGTAGGTTATACCGCACAAAATTTTACGGAGGTAACAAAATCTTTCTCAATAATTCAGGGCAGCTCAGACTGGCAGAACGTAACATTATCTTCCGCTACGTTTTACAAAACAACTGGGAGCACTGTTCTTTCCAATGGGAGTTTTGTTCCTGACGTGCAGATTGTTTTCCATGCTTTCTTTGGAGATTATACAACAGTGTCTGCAAGTAACGGGACCTTTTCTACAAATCTTCCAAGTGCAATGTATATATCTCTTACTTTAAAAGGAGGTTATTATAAATTTCCAAAGCCTCTTTTCTTTAATGTCACAGGGGTTACAAATAATTTAATCTTAACCATGAATAAAACCAATCAGATTATATATTTCAATGTAAGTGGTTATCTTTTTAACAAGATTGGAAAGCCGGTTAGTGGAGGAATAGTAACTGACCTTTATCTGGGAAATGGGAGCTCGGCACCTCAGGTTTTAGCAACCACAACTTCTCTGGCTAACGGTTCATATAAAATCAGGGTACCTGAAGGTTACAGTGTGCTCTATGCGAACGGGGCTTCATATCTTTATAGTGTAATACCGAATGCATTTTCGGGGCTTCAATCTCCAGCGCAGATTATATCAAATTTGCCCGTATTTCCTAAACTCTTGGTGGACACTTCATTATACAACGAAAATGCCTCGTTGACAGCAAAGGATCCCTTCACTTTAACGGGTACTGGAAGCAATGGCACACAGGTAATCCCACTATATGACAGGGGCGAAGTAACTCATTTTCTCAACAAAAATTATTCCACAGTAAATTATGGAAACGGCGTTCCATTATCGACAACAAGTTTGTTAGAGTTTAAAATACTTAATATTAATGAATCTTACACTCCACTCTCAAATTATCCAGTCGCGGTGATTTCCAATATAAGTGGAACTCCTTATTATGCGACGTTTTTTACAAATAGTACGGGAGGACTACAGATTCCTGTTTACTATTATGGTTCTTATTCCATTGTGATTTTTATTCCGGGATTTCATTCTGAACAGTATTTAGTATCAAATGGAGCTTTTCTTTACGCTTATTTGAATCCACTTAGGGGAGAATACTTTAACATTTCAGGATATATTCTTAACAAGGTCGACGGGGCTCCACTAAATTCAGCTTTTGTTAACAATAGTCTGTCAGGAATCTTCCCTGTAAATTATTCTCAGTCGTCCGGACTAAAACCCGGTCAATATAGAATATTTGTTTTTTACGATACTTATTTTCCATTCATGTCAACAAATAATATACCAGAAGAATTCGTAATCAATGCTTCTTATCAGGGTTTTATTTCTGCATCAATCATAATAAATTTCAATAAGGGCCAAAATCTTACAAATGAAAATATATCACTTGTTCCGGTTCAGGTCATTGGATTCAATTCTAAAGGAGCTCCAATTAGCCAATGGGGCGGTACAACATCGGGAATTCCAGGCGTCAATGCCGTAAATGTTTCTAAGAACCTTTCTACTTCTGCCGCAGGAGTTGAAATAACCTATAATGGCTATGGGTCAATATCTCCCTCCATCCTCAATATTACACTATTGAATGAGCAAAATCTAATAAACGGAGTAAATCCACCTATCCCGGGTCTATCAGTGCAGATTTTTATTTTAGTGAATGGAGTTATCTATAATACAACCGCTACAGCTAATGGTACCGGAGTTGTTCATTTGCGTTTACTATACACTATGTACCTTGGGACTCAAGTATATGGTATAAATTACGTAGAATCAGGTGTAAATTCAATATTTTCATCAATTAGTTCACAAAATAATTACAGTGCCAGTATGATTCAAAGAACTTCCGTGCAGGTTACTCTAAAGCTTCAAAATTCTTTCGCGTTATCTCATAAATTAGCAAATCAAAATATTTCAGTTTCAGAGTCTTCTCTTTCAGTTACTAACTCAACTCTCCCCATAAATCCTGTATCTATCTATGAAAACCCTTCTATAGGAACTGAATTCAATTATTCCCTCCCACAGGGAAATTATTCATTTTCATATAGCAACCCCGGTTTTGTAAGCAGGTCTTTTTACTATTTCAATGACATATCCTCCTCGCAAAGGGTAAAAACAGAATTATTACAGGGATACGGTTTAGTTTTTAGCACATCGACCATACTGCCTTACTATATGTATGTAAATTACTCAATAAATAAGCAGGGAATTTATGACAATAACCTAAAATTTTCAACTTTCCAAAACGGAATTCACCTGCTAAACTTGAGTGTTAATTCTCCATCTTTGAATTATGCTATTTATTTCAATGCAACAAGACAGAACCCCATACCTTTAAACTTCTGGAATTTTACAGCAAGTGATCCGGTTGAATATGTATGGTATAATACAACCTCATTTGTTTTAAGAAATATTCCAACGTCAGGATCACTGAAAAAGCCAAATATATATTATAATACTAGCAGTTTCAACATTAATGCAATTGGATACATTTATAAATTCCAGTTTAACGGAAGTTTCAATAATGCAGCATACAACTTATCTGCTGAGACAACAATTGACTTTATACAGCTAAATGCCCTGTACACACTTACGTCAACCGTAAATAACCTTACTATTGACCCTCTTTATTATAATGGTCAGAATATGGAAATATCTATTAAGGCACCGGCAAATGCACTTGATGATGCAGCATTTCCATTGACATTGACCTTATGGATGTATGAAACACAACATAATGCAATTCAGGCAAAGGAGTGAAAAAAATGAACAGTGATGAAAAAAATAATGAAGAAAAAAAATCGGATACTATAGACTTTGAAGTGAAAAACAAAACGCAGGGTATAAAGGACAGCAGTATTCCAACAAAGAAAAAGCCAAAGGTCAAAACAAATTCAGAACCAAACAAAGCAGAGCAAATTCCAGAAGAAGTTAGAGTTATAAACAGTTTGGATGAAAGTCCGAAAATAAAAGATATCGAACAACCAAAGAAGCCTCAGCCTAAAATAGAAGTATATCCAGTTAAACAGAAAAAGTCATGGTGGGGTCGAGGCAAAAAATCCGGTTCAGATGAAACCAGAACTGTTGTTGAAATAAAGACTCTGGGTGATATACCCCCAATAGTTGAGGTCAGGAAACTTATAGGAAACGGAGATAAAAATGAGGGCACTGTAAGGGGGTTCAATCTTGCCAAAGCCGATATTGCAAGGTCATTTAATGTAGTTCAAAAGCCAGGTGAAAGCAACAGGAAATTTTTGGTTAGAATTCTTCGAGAGGCTGGTATTGAGATTCCAGATGAAGCCTATGTGGATAATACTGCATTAAAAAATGCATTGAAGAACTCACTTTCCAGTTCGGAATCTAATAAAATTGATGCGCTAAAAAAATTGACCTTCTTCTATACTGACTATTATGAAAAGGCTAAGTTTTCAAACGAAGTTTATTCCACAGATGATGATATTATCGACAGGCTTATGGATCTATACAATTATCTTGATGTTGCAAAGCTCTATTATCCATCTCATGAACAGGGACGGAGGTAAAGGGTAATTGAGTATACCTACTTCTGCTGCTCTAAGTCCTTCACTTATTTTATCAGAGCTAGAAGCAAATCCATACGTATTGCTGGCTTTCGCAGTGCCGATCATAGTAATAATTGCCGGTTCGCTTGCAATGTCTATCGGTAAGAGTAAAGCCAGATACGATGCAGTTCCAACTTTAGCTCAGAGTAAGGAGCAGTTTAAGGTACCGGCAAGTCCATTTAACAGGGAGATGAAATACGTGGAAGATGAAGATATAGATCATTTCTTTACCGCCATCCAAGCAGATATGGGAAAGATTCAGGATGTAATGAAGAAATATGAAAGGTTACTGAAGTTATATAAGAAGCTGGATTTAAAATCAAAATCAATATCGGAAAGAAGGGCGGAAAAGGCAAAGGAGAAGAGAGAGATAGTTTTTAAGGATATAGTGGAGATATACAGATACATAGAAAAATTGAAAACAAAAGGGTTTGCATATGGAGATAAAGGAAAAAAGGCTTGAAGAAATAAATATGGATTCTCTGCAAGAGGTTAGAAATATAGTGTACTCTATGCAGAGTGAAATAGGTCAGCGGGTTATAGGTTATGAGAAAATTGTAATGTTTATGCTTATCAGTTTAATAAGCAGTAATCATATAATGCTCGAAGGAGTACCTGGGTTAGCAAAAACCTATCTTGCAAACGAATTCTCCAAGCATCTGAACGTGGTTTTTAAGCGAATTCAGTTCACGCCAGATATGTTGCCATCAGATGTAACCGGCAATATGATATTTAATCTTGAAACCAGAAAGCTGGAGTTCAGACCGGGGCCAGTGTTCTGTAATGTACTTTTAGCAGATGAAATAAACAGAACGCCTGCAAAAGTTCAATCAGCATTACTGGAAACAATGGAGGAGAAACAGGTATCAGTATGGGGTGAAATCAAGCCTTTGCCAAAACCTTTTCTGGTCATAGCAACCCAGAATCCAGTGGAACAGGAAGGTACATTTCCTGTTGCTGAAGCCTTAATGGATAGATTCCTTTTCAGGTATATCTTAACTTATCCTACACGGGAACAGGAGCTAAGTATGTTAAGAAGAGATCTGAGACCACTGAGCTCAATGAGTTACCTTGATCCTGACAAAATTATGCAGTTGAGAGATCTTGTTGATCATGTTTATGTTTCAACAGATTTACAAAGTTATATGGTTGATTTTATAAGACACACAAGAGAAAACAGTAAGATATATCTTGGTGCAAGTCCAAGAACCACAATGAAGTTTCTTAACGCCGCCAAGGCAAACGCATTAATAAACGGCAGATCATATGTCATCCCTGAAGACGTATCATATATGGCCCACGAGCTACTAAACCATCGTATAATACTAAGGCCGGAGGCTTTGGTAGATGCCACAGATAACCCCGTAGAAGCTGCTTATAAGGTAATAGATGAAGTAATGGCAGAGGTAGAACCACCTAAATGATAAAAAAAACCGGATACGCGGTAATTGCAGCATCGATTTACGGTATTTTTGAATCACTCATATACAGCGTATACGGTTTTGAGTTCTTATCTGTCTTCTTTTTGTTCATATTTTTCTCAGTAGCACTTAATATCATATCCTTTAACAACAGAATTGGAAAAAACCTCAAATATATCAAGGTGCGACGGGAGTTGAATTCTGACGTAATGAAGAAGAAAGAACGTACAAAGGTAAATCTGTATTTTAAGAACGAATCCAGAACAAAACTATATTTCAATTATTTTGACACGCTTTCAGATGTATTCTCTCTCTACGGTGATTATTCAGGATTCGTAACAATAAAACCAGGAGAAACCATAGAAAAACATTATGAAATTGCTCCAAATTCCATAGGCAAATACAAGGTAGGACCCATTAAGATATATTCGGAAGATCCTATGAGGCTCTCCTTTGTTCAGGCAGTATCTGAAATAATTCACGAGGTTAAAGTCGGCCCATCTAATTCAGATACATTTACACAAAGGAGTGAAAGATTAAGCAACTTTATTTTTACAACCGGAATTCACAGGTCTGCCAGAGCCGGATCAGGTTACAACTTTTTTGGTGTCAGGCAATATAATGATTCAGACGATTTCAGGCACGTAGCGTGGACTAAATACGGAATCCTTAACGGCGATGACCTCTATGTAAAGGAATGGGAAGAAGAAAGGCAAATTGATGTTCTATTTCTCATAGACTATAGCAATGGAACAAATATTGGTGATATCAACCGGAGATTGTACGATACGTTTTTGGCCAGTGTTATAAACGCATCTTATATCATTTTTAAAAATCGTGATGGCGTTGGATATCTATTGCACTCAAGCGTGCACAATATCTTTATTCCTCCAGTGAAGTCTTCAAAGGTTGTAAACAAGCTTGAAAGGGCAGTATCAGAGATAAGACCAGATGGCACTTTCTCAATAACCAGTGCAACAGAATCAATAAAAAAGAACCTGAAAAAAAATGCAATGGTATTTACCCTAATGTCACCGCACTATGCGGTTTTGGATAGTAAATTAAAGGCAAAGGATGTGTTATCAGGCAGACAACAATATAATTACATTATGGATCCCAGAGGATATTTTAATGAACCTGAAAATGATGCCATAGTTGAATTATCCGAGACACTCTTCACTTCTGAAAGGGTAAGATTGGAAACCGTAGCCAAGGCTTATAATCATCTGGGGTTGAGAGTTCAGGTGACAAACGAAGATACAATTTTACAAAAAATGATAGCTGATTATTCCACAGGTAGATTGGCAAACAGAGGTGCATAATCAAATGAAAGGAGAGAGACTCATTCAGATAATTTCAAATCTGCTAATTCTTTCACCGGCATTATACTGTTTTTATTATGTTCAGACAAACATAACATTATATGTATTAATTCCGTTAAACTATATAATATTCGCAATACCAATTATAAAGAACGTTATTCCAAAGTACGGCAGGTTTGTATATCCCATTACCATTTTGGTAACTTTTTCATATATATTTTTGAGTTTTATCCATCTCATAGTGGTAAAAAATTACCTGATTCTTCAATATTTCAATCTGCCTTTAACCAATATGACATATATTGAAAGTCTCTCCTTTACGTTCTTTACTTCTCTACCATTTATATTCATAGTTGAGGGTGCCTTTTCACTAAAATTGCAGAGAATATTAAGTTATTTGGTCATCAGTATGGCAGACCTTCTTGATATGGTTGTTTCTATTCAGATAAATCCACTCCTTGGAGGCAATCTGATCACCTCATTCACCTATGCTAATGCATTGTTTGGTTTGAATCTGTATACATTATTCTTCTATGGCTATGAATTTATCAGTATAGTATTCCACGTCAGTTCGGTTTTTAACAGTTACCTGGATATTACTTTCATATTGTCCATATTAGGAGTTATTTCATACTTTTTCTTTGTATCTGAAGGAAGAAAAAGGGTACAAATGGATGGAATTTCATATGGATTTCTCTATGGTGGGATTGTCACTGTGGGCATATCATATGCTATGGGATTTTTTAACGGTTCTTTTGAGGAATTAATGGTAATAGCCATTTCAATCCTTATTGTATTAATCTGGCTCAGGAGAACAAATAAACAAACAAAAATAAGTCTTGGTGAGATTCAGGGAGATGCAAGGGAAGACGCTAGCAGTCAATAATGCTCAGATTCTTGGGTACAAGGGTAAGGATAAACCAGTAATGGGCAGTTTGCTCATTGAAGATAACATTATCAAAAAAATTTCGGGTGAACAATTTGATGCCGATAGAATTATAGATGCAAAGAAGAATCTCCTGATTCCGGGATTTATAAACACACATTCCCATGTTGCCATGTCACGATTCAAGGGACTTCTGGACGATATGAAGCTTTCCGAGTTCCTTGAGAAGACTTTTAAACTCGATTCTCAGAGAACAGATGAAGACATTTACAACTCTTCCATTATGGGAATCTGCGAGATGATTGATTCTGGTATAACGTCTTTTGCAGATCTATATTATTCGGAGGATATTATAGCAAAAGCAGTTGAAGACACAGGAATCAGGGGCTTTCTTTCATGGAACACTCTGGATAAAAAATATACAACACAGACCGGGGAACCCATAGAAAACGCTGAAAATTTTATTAGGGACTTTTCAAAAAAATCCACATTGATTACACCATCAATAGGGGTTCAGGGAATATATGTAGCATCGGATGACACATATTTGCAGGCATATGAAATTTCCAAGAAATACGGCACCATAATTCACACACATCTCGCTGAAACCAGAGAGGAAATTACTAATTGTATGAAGGAGAAAGGAAACCGCCCTGTTGAGCATCTTGAATCAATAGGGTTTCTCAGCAGGAACCTCCTTGCAGCACATACTGTATGGATGAACCTCTCTGAGGTCAGATACCTTGCAAAGAACAATGTTAGTGTATCATGGAATTCTGTAAGTAATGAAAAACTTGGAGTTGGAGGAATACCTCCGATTCCTGAATTGATGGCACAGGGAGTTAATGTATCCATGGGAACAGATAGTTGCGGTAGCAATAATTCGTTGGACATGTTCTGCGTTATGAAAAATTCTGCATTGTCTTTAAAGAATTCCAGATGGGATCCTTCACTTCTCAATGCCAATGAACTCTTTCTAATGGCCACGCAAAATGGTTCTTATGCTGTTCACAACAATTCAATCGGTTCCATAGGTGAAAATATGTTCGCAGACCTCGTGATTATTGATGTAGAGGCTTCAAACATGTTTCCAACCTCAGACGTTAACGCTGTCAACAATTTGATCTACAGCGCAAATCCTGGCAATATTCATACAGTCATCGTTAATGGAAACGTATTAAAACAAAATTTCAGATTATCAAAAGATCTGGAGAAATTAAGAAAAAAGGCCATGAGGTATTTGAGAGAAAATTTTATTACACCATAACTACACATATTATTTGTAGGCTTCAGCGAATTTATAGAAATTAGTTATGCAAGTTATATTTTGATTTTAAAATTTCTTAACCAGTCAATGTCGCTTTCATAAAGTTGTCGCAAATCGTTAAGTCCATAGTATATAAGGGCGAGTCTTTCAAGTCCCATGCCCCAGGCCATTACAGGGTACTTTATTCCAATCGGTTTCAAAACCTCAGGCCTGAAAATACCGGACCCTCCCAATTCTACGTCTTTTCCATTTATTTTAACAATCACATCCATACTTGGTTCAGTGTATGGGTAATACGATGGAGCGAGCCGAATATCTTTGAATCCAAGTCGTGCATAAAAATATTTTAAAAACCATTTAAGGGTTGCAAGAGAAGTATCTTTAGAATGCACAGCTCCTTCAATTTGATGGAACTCAGCGAGATGTTTCCAGTCAACGCTTTCATGTCTGAACACCTTTTCAACAGAGAAGAATCCCCCCTCAATATCCTTATATTTGGATAGATATCTTATTGTGTTTGGCGTTGTATGGGTTCTCAAAACAAGTTTCTCAGATTCATTTAAACTCCAATCGACTCCATACCCCCTATATCCCCTTATTCCATTTTTCTGAACGCTACCAAACTTTCTAAAAAGCTTTTCCTCCTCTTTTGAAAAGTTAACTTTACTTTTTGAGGAAAGATAGAAAGTATCCTGCATGTCTCTTGCTGGATGATCCTGTGGAATAAACAGTGAATCCATGTTCCAGCCTGTTGATTCAATGTAATTTCCTGACATTTCAGTGAATCCCAGTTCAAGAAAGATGTCCCTAATCTCATTTATCAGATACTTCAGAGGATGCCTGCCAACTCTATGGAATTGTTTTCCCTGCAGGTTCAGATCATACTTCCTGAATTCTGCAGTTTTCCATGAGCCATCAATCAAAATTTGAGGCGTTAATTCACCAATTGTTAACTTAATAGGTGTTGACCTTGCATACTCTCTTCCTCTGTCAGTAATAGTCAGATTCCATCTTGTCTTCTTTCTCGAGTATATTACATCGCCACGCTTAAGAAGATTTTGAAGGGTGGTTTCAAACAGTTTATCAAGCGGCATTTCAGCTTCTATTAATTTAAGGATCTGTTTTCTCCTCTCAATTTCTTCTTTAAATATAGCCCATTTATCCGGATTCATAGATATCTTTCCATTTACCGGGGCAAAACCGAACTTTGATGCCTGGGCTATGGCAATTCTTGCATTGGAATCACCCATAAGTTTCATAACTGAATCTATAGAGAGTTCTCCCTTATCTTTAACCAGCAATAGAAGATTTTCTTCAGGAAATCCATTCTCAAGATATTTTTTACCCTCGTCTCCCAGTTCATATTTTACTTCTTTTACTTCGGATAAATCTACCAACCCTTTCATTTTAAGCCATGATGACGCACTTCGTATCTCCTCTTCAGTAAGGTTAGATTCTATGCATTCTTCCATAGAAACTGGTTGAGAGTTTTCTCTGCTGTTTAAAAAGTATAAGAGTTTTGCTTCGTTATTACTTATCTCCACGGTCTGAAACATAATATTTTGCTTTAAAAACTTATGGAAGAAATTGGAACCAATTAGGTCCATTAATCTTCAGAAAAATTAAGAAGTATTAACTTTCCTCTGACTGTCATATGGGAATTAAAACTGATCGTGATTTATTTTCCATATTACTTAATGATTATCTTACCGGTTATGGTTAGAAATTTGGATTTTCAGGGAGCCAGTTTCATTACTTTTTCGTTAAATTTTTTAAACGCACCTAAATATTATTAACATCATTTTATTACGGTTTCAATGGATAGTTCCTCTATTAAAAAGAAAATCACTGTTGTCATCCTTATATTAATCTTAACCTCCACTATGTTTTTATCTTATGATAGTCAGGATACCAATTCATCCAAAACTATTCAGAGAAACGTGGTTATTACATCTTCTAATTCTAGAGTGATCATTTTCGCATACAACCAATTTGGGGAGCCTATTTCAGGTCTGGCTGTGTCAATGTTCAATGGGGAAAAAAATGTCACTAATAACAATGGATGCGCTGCTTTTATACCGCATTTTGGTGGAGTGATATCAGCTGGATACCCTAATTTATTTTATTGCACATTATTTGGAAGCTATCAGTTTAACAATATTTCATGTGTTTCCTCTACCAGCTTTTATTTTGCGGCACTTGTCAAGTCTCCCAACAATGTATTAGATCCGGCAATTATGATTCATTCTTTTGCGAACATAAAGCCCCCGCAAAGTCATTCAATATCCTGTGCTTATTTATGCTATTACGGGAGTAATACAACGATATATAACAATAATGCAGCTAATGAGAATGTTTTGCAGAAATATACAAATTTTACAACAATAACAGTTCCATTTTCAAAGTATATGAAATCTGTTGACAATTATGAATTCAGCATTAAAGCGACTGGTTTGGTTACCAGTTTTTATTTTAGCAGTAGCCAGATAAAAAATATTACCAGTTCTCAAAGCAGACCCTACACCATGATCTGGGAATCTCTTTTCCAGATTGCATTCATATCCAGTATAATTGCGTTAACCGGAGTAATTTTTCATTCACAGAATAGTGATAACACGAAAGGAAAGCAATATAGTTCAAAAAGGAAATTTGCTGTAATAAGCCGAGCGTTTTTAAAAAGCTATGCTTTCGTTGCAATTGCAGTTTTAATTTCAGCTTTTTCGATTGTATTATACTCATATCATACCATGATTAGCCCTAATTTTACGTATTTAATATCCTTAATATTTGCATCTTTATTTCTTACAGGGTTCATGACTCTCTTCTATTCTTTTGCATATTTCCGGGGAAAGGAAGAAATCAATGCAATTTTCATTTTAAAGTGGGCAATAGTAATAGAATTGTTATGGGTAGGAACCGTTACACTAATCGAATTAGCTTTTACAGGTTCATCAGATGTATTCAACCCGAATAGCCATTTGATAAATACGGCCTTAGTAGTCCTCCAGTATTTGAATCCCTTAGAGTATGCAATATCCATAATAGAAGTTATGAACGGCGTTATAATCCTCCCATTAACTCTACCAGGATCAATGCTCAATTACGGTCTGAATTCAATATTCATAGCTATTGCCGGATTTATATCTCTGATAGCACTTCTCATAGCAAATTTTAAGAGCACAGGTAAACGGGAAAGTGAAAAGATATAGGTTAAAACGGGTTAAAATATGACAGTTCTAACCAATCCATTCATTTGTTGCATTGGATCAAATGTGAATAGGTTAACGGTTCTACATTTTCCACCAACATCAATATATTTAAGCGATTCCACCATGGATGTACATTGAAAGAATTACAGATTGAGGAAAATGTATATTTAAGCGAATTAGGTTGCATTTATCTGGCAGACGAATCCTCAGTTGTAATATCGGATCTGCACCTTGGATTTGAGGAGGAAATGAATCTACATGGGCTTTATCTTCCAAAACTACAAAGGGACCATGTGGAAGGTATCGTGGAAAAAATAATCGAGCGATATGATCCACGAAGAATCATCATCAATGGAGACTTTAAACAGGAATTTTCAAGAAATCTATCTCAGGAATGGACAGATGTGATTCATTTCATAGATCGGTTTGAAAAGCGATTACAGTTATACTTTGTAAGGGGCAATCATGACAATTATCTTATGACAATACTCTCAAAAAAGGGTATTGTACTCTCTGAAACATATGAAAATGAACGTTATTATATCTATCATGGGGACTCTGACAGATCATTCAGAAAGCTTACTATTTTAGGGCATGAGCATCCTTCTGTAGTTCTGAGAGACAAAGTCGGTGGCGTTTTTAAAATACCTGCATTCGTTTATAATGAGGAGGCCAGAATAGCAATAACGCCAGCCCTAAGTTTCTTCTCATCGGGAACTGATGTAACTGAATCATTGATCAATCAGGAGCACTTTACTCCTGTATTAAAACACGTTGATCCGGATAAATTCAGGATTTTTGGGATAACCGAGGAGTTTGGGATTGTTGATTTTGGATATCTGAAAGATCTGCAGAAGAGTTCCCAAGAGCCTCAATATTCTTCTTGAGATGTTCCTCAAAATTGAGCAGAAATTCCCGCAAGGTATCTATCTTACTATCTCTAATTAGGTCTTTCAGGGCAAACGTTTGAGGGGCCAGGATTTTGTTTATAAGTGAGTTTCCCATTAGATTTAGCAGTTCTTCCTCATCTCCGCCCTTGCTGACCTCGTGAAGATACCTTTTTATTTCCTGAATTAGTATACTTTTCGCCATTTCATAAGTAGTGGAGATAATTTCTTCTGCTTCAGTTTCAAGGATTCGTTCTTGAAGTTCCCTTATCTCCCTAACAATAATCTGTTTTGAGACAAGTATATCTGCCTCTTTTTTTGCTCTATTTTTCTCCATTATGCTGGAAGCTTTATCTAAATTTATTAGAACAATCTTATCATTTTTGAAGTTTGTTTCAATATTTTTTGGGTTTGATATATCAACGAGGATTTTTTTATGGGCAATCAGTTCTATATCATCCCTTTCCAGTAAAGCAGTTTTTGATGTTGTAGCAGTAATGATAACTGTATTGTTATCTATGATATATTTCATATTCAGGGTCTTTTCAAATTTGAGGTTCAACATGGATGCAAGTTCATTCCCGGCCTCATCATTTCGTCCATATATTGTAATATTATTATCCTTATTTTTAACGAGATATCTTCCTATGGTAGCAGCCATTTTACCGGTTCCAACGATACCAATCTTCCTCTGAAGATCGCCAATGCTCTTGTCTATTTCATCGATCATTATTGCCGGTATGGAAACCTTTCCATGGGATATTGCAGTCTTCTGTCTAATCTCCTTTCCCACGCTGATAGCCTTTCTGAATATAATTGAAATTTCTTTTCCAATCATACCTTTCTTGATACTGTCCTCGTATGCTTCCTTGACCTGTCTTAGAATCTCCTGTTCTCCAACAGACATTGATTCAAGTCCTGCAGCCACAGAGAAGAGATGAATCATGGCCTCCTCTCCTTCCAAAATTTTTGCTCCGGGGTCTTCAAAAATAACCTCTTCACGAACTTCAACAAAGTAAATTTCCACTCTGTTACAGGTCCTCAATATAATCTTCTGCCTTATGCCGTATTTATCCAGTAAACTTAACCAATATTGATCATCTTTAGCCATAATATCCTGGAGAATTTTATCATCATCATGAAAATCCCAGCAAGCAACTTTAAAGATAAACTTCACCAAAGCACCCCAATATTGTATTAAACAATAATCCAAATTGTTTTAACATATTTTAACGTATGTGGTTTGTACCCTGCCTGTTTTATGTCACCTGACGCATTAATGTTTTAATGATGAAGAACAAAAAATGAAATCATTATTAGTTTACTCATATACCCTAATCAAGTCAATGCCGAATAATTGGAAGTCAAAAGATCAGATTTTTGAAAAGATCCTGGAAGAATCTTTGAAAACACAATCAGGATATAAATCATGGAATCTCATGATTAACAATGCAGCACATAAAATTCGTGAGGGAAGAAGCTCAGATATGGTTGCCAGGGAGCTGAAACTTTCTGACCATGTAGGCAAAATAGTTTTTGACCTTGCAATATCCAGAATAAGAGCGGAGTCTAAGTTTTCAAACTTTAATAAAATTTGGCTTGACAGCTATTCGTCAAGATATTCAACGCCGGAAATTGTGGCATTGTACAGATCAGAAAGGCTTAAAGGATTCCATATCGCAGATATGGGATCAGGGGCAGGAATGCAATCTATTTTCATGGCTAAAAATTCAAAGGTTACTGGAATTGAGATTGAGAAAACAAGATATCTTTTGTCACTTCTAAATTCGAGAGCTTATGACTGGGAAATGCCTGTATTCATCAACAATGATTTTCATAACGAGGATGTAAGCAATTTACGGCCTTCAATAATATTTTCCGATCCTCTAAGACCCGAAAGCGAAAAAGAAAGGAGCATCGAGAGTCTGGTGCCAGACCCCTATGAAATAATGGAACTATATGAGAATAGTACCAAAGAATTTGTATTTGATCTTCCGCCTCAAATGAAAAGGAACAAGGTTGAGTTTGATAGCTTTGAATCAGAGTACATTTCCGTTAATGGTTCCTTGAACAGGTTTACAGTATATCTGGGAAAGCTAAGGAAGAAAAACTTTTCAGCAGTTTTACTTCCGAACATGCTCAGAATAGAATCTGATGTGCAGGAAGAAATAAGAGAATCAGTGAGGAATCATCATAAATACATATATTCATTGGACCCAGCAGTGATCTATGCTGGTTTGGAAGGGAACGTTTCCAATAAATTCTCTCTGCCATTTCTGTACAAAGATAAAAGGAGGATAATTTTAACATCAGATGAGAAAAAAGATCAGTTTCCTGGTGAAACTTTTTTGGTTGTGGGTGAAAGCACCGAAGAACATTTATTGAATTCGCTCCACAATTTAGGAGCTGGCAAGATAATTCCAAGATATAACCCAACAAATGAGTATTATGTTTTCAAAAGTATGATTGAATCAAAACTCTCAGGGGACCAGACTTTTTATCTGTTCCACAATGATAGTCAGATATTAATCTGTAAAAAATTGTGAAAAAAATTTACATATATGTTAAAATATTAAGACAAAATCTTTGATGGTATGATTAAGCTATCCGCAAAGGCGAAATTGCCTACAATAACTGGACTATTTGATATATATACCTTTCAGAATTCAAAGTCCGAGGAACATGCTGTTCTGGTTAAAGGAGATGTAACCGGGAAGGAGAATGTTCCCGTGAGGATTCATTCAGAATGTCTTACAGGAGACGTATTTGGTTCAAAGAGGTGTGACTGCCGAGACCAGCTTCTGAGATCTTTGGTTTATCTGGGTGATGAGCCATTTGGTTTGCTTATTTATCTCAGGCAGGAAGGGAGAGGAATCGGTCTTCTGAATAAAATTAAAGCTTACAGTCTTCAGGACGAAGGTTATGACACGGTTGAGGCAAATTTAAAGCTGGGTTTGCCGGCAGACAATAGAGATTACAGCTTCGCAGTTGAGGTAATAAATTACTTTAAAATCAAATCCATAAAATTAATGACCAACAACCCACTGAAGATAGATTTTCTAAAAACGGCAGGTATTAACGTGTCGGGAAGGATTCCTCTTAAAAGTGCAACAACAGAATACAATAGATTTTATTTAACCACAAAGAAGGAAAAGATGGGGCACCAGTTATGAATAAATTTCCCTTATATATGGGAAACTGAAGTGGCTTTTCCATTTCATGGATCCCTGTTTGTGAGGGCGATAAAGACCAGATACAGAAAACATCCTTCGGGAAGTGGTGCTTGAAAAAAAGCAAAACTATTACAAAAATAAGACCATATCAATGTATGAATGAAACTGGAGCCTTAATAACTCATCCCCCTTCTGAGGGAATTGAATACCGGAAAATCGATGGCGATATTGGAAAAATAAATGGTATTAAAGTCAGAACACTGTATACTGGAATATGCGGCACTGACAGAGGAATTGTTAAGGGGGCACTAAAATTCGCTTACTCACCAGAATCTTCAGATTTTCAGGTTCTCGGTCATGAATGTATTGGGCAGGTGGAATCCTCAAGCTCCCCGCTATTTAAAAAAGGTGATCTTGTAGTGCCAATAGTCAGGAGGCCAGGGGATTGCCCGAACTGCAGAATAGGAAGACCAGATAACTGCTCTGATGGCAAGAAGCATGAAGCAGGGATAACAGGTTTGCATGGTTTTATGAGAGATTACTTCTACGAATCCCCGGAAAATTTGGTTCTGGTAAAGAACAGGAATCTTTCAGAAATAGGGGTCCTCACAGAGCCTTTGAAAAATGTGGTTAAGGCATTTGAAGTTTTTGAAAAAGTTTCATCAAGATCAGTTTATCATAATCAGTTCTCGACCTACGAAGGAAAGAAAGCACTCATAATAGGAAGTGCCTGCGAAGCGTTTCTATATACGTTTGTTGCCCGGGAATATGGTTTTACCACATATATGGCGAACCGGCATCCCATAGAAGACACCAAATTGCAAATGTGTCAAAACTTTGATGTTAATTTCGTTGATTACTCAAAAGAGGTAAATTTTCCCGATGCTTTTGAATTAGACCTTTTAATTGACACGAGTGGAGATCCTTCAACAATAATCAGATTTTTGCGAAAGGTTAACTATAACGGTGTCGTAATATTATTTGGAACAAACGGAAAAGCACCTGATGGCGCAATAACCGGTAGCGATATTGATTGGATAGTGGAACGAAACATAACCGTTTGTGGTTCTGTAGATGCGGCAAGAATCCATTACGAAAAAGCACTTGATTTAATACAAAAATGGCATCTCGGGCACTCCGGCGTTATGAGCAAAATGATAACTGGAATCTTTAAGCCTACGGATACGTCTCTATTTACAGTTAAGCCCGCTGGTGAAATCAAGAGTGTAATTAAATGGAATGAAATAGAATGACGCAAATTTTCAACGGCAAGGATTTTTCCAGGAATATTGACGAAAAAACAAAAGAAGACGCGAAGAAATTCTCTAAGGCTAATGGGAGAAATCCCAAATTGGCAATACTATCTACAATATCGTCGCCAGATCAGGAATCCTATATACGATCCAAGTCAAAAAAGGCAAGTCTCTTAGGGGTAGATACGGATATTATGAGAATTCCGAATGACATGAAAGAAGTTCAAATAATTGACCAAATAAACAATTTGAATCAATTGAAGGACATTGACGGAATAATATTGGAGAGCCCTTTAAGGTCTGATCTAAACCAGTTCGAACTCAGTGCAACCATCAATCCAAAAAAGGACGTTGATTCCCAGAACCCTTTTAACGAAGGTCTCTTGTTTATGAACAGAGGATCGGTTTTTCCGGCTACGGCCTCCGCTATTAAGGCAATAATTGAAACGCTAAATCTGGAACAGGGGTCTGAAATATTAATAGTAAACAGGTCAAATATCATTGGGAGACCTCTATCCATGATGTTGCTCAACTCAAATTATACTGTCACAATATGCCATAGCAAAACTGTAAATCTTCATAACCTGATGGGCTCAGCAAAAACAGTGGTTACTGCAATAGGAAAATATAATCATTTCTCAAAAAAAGATTTCATTGAAGGTGTTAACATAGTGGATGCGGCCATTAATTTCAAAGACGGTAAAATGTCGGGAGATTGTGATTTAACATCTTTGCTTGATTATGCAAACTTTATAACTCCTGTTCCGGGAGGAGTTGGGCCGGTTACTACTTCAATGCTTTTTTCAAACCTGATGAGGTTATTGGAAAACCAAAGCATTGTATAGGAATAGAATCCAATGTATGTCTGACACCGTAAGAAGAAATTATGCGTAAATGTATGAGAAGGAGTGATATTTCGTAAATTCATGAAATTGAAATATTAATTAACCTGTTGTGGCATACCTGAGTAGAGGTTAGTTTCATTGATTCTTGACGGCATAAAACAATTTTTGTCAGACAAGTTAAGTGGCAAAAATGCCGTTATAGGATTGAGCGGTGGAATAGACAGTGCGTTTGTGGTAACTTTGCTGGCAGATTCCATAGAAAGGAATCGAATTTTTGCCATTTACATGCCTGATTCAAATTCCCCGAAGGAAGATCTTATTGATGTAGAAAAAATTTGTAAATTTAATAATATCTCATTTGAAACTATACCAATAAACGATATCATCATAGAATTTTCAAGAGCATTGAATATTAAAGATTTGAAGGTTATTGGAAATTTAAAATCAAGAGTCAGAATGTCAATACTCTATTCGGTTGCAAATCGGAACAATGGCATGGTTGTTGGAACTACAAACAAATCTGAGTATCTGACCGGTTATTTCACTAAATTTGGTGACGGGGGGTGTGATCTTGAACCAATAATTGGAATTTATAAAACCCGGATCTGGGAACTTGCAAAGACCAAGGGATTGCCGCAATCAATAATAGAAAAAAAACCCAGTGCCAGACTGTGGGCTGAACAGACTGATGAGGAAGATCTGGGCATAAGCTATCACGAATTGGACAGCATTCTTATTAAATTTGAGCAAAATGGTGAATTCCCAGAAAGTAAGGAGGGGAAAATAGTTTCCAATCTTTATTTTTCCAGTATGCATAAAAGAAAGTTGCCGTATAGTCTAGGGGAAGATCCCGCACCATGACAATTGCGAATCTTCAAATTCTGGAGTTCAGTTTCTTACTTATAATTGCAGCTTTTTCTATCCCCATTGCGAGAAAAGCGTCAATAGTGGAAATACCGGTATTGATTTTTCTCGGAATTATTTTTGGGCCTGTTCTTGGAATAATCAGTTATAGTTTTTCGGAAGATTTAATGACCAGTTTTGCAAATTTTGGTGTAGGTATACTTGGCCTGATGATTATCCTTTATTACGAAAGTCACGGTATAAATTTCAGAGTTCTCCGAAGGCACCTGGGAAGGATAGTTTCATTGAATACGGTGGGAATGATTATAACTGCTTTACTCTCAGGAATACTTTTTTCTCTGTTTACGGGCGCACCCTTCATAATAGGTTTTCTTTTTGGGGCCATAATATCACCAACTGACCCTGCAACCCTCATACCTCTATTTCACAAGATCAGAATACGGGAAGACTACTCTGGAACACTGGTAGGGGAGAGTCTCTTCAATGATCCGCTGGCCATTATATTTGTCACGCTGGCAATAGCAATAATCGCTCCACAATCAACGGCAGTTACACTATTTCTGTATCTGTCAGGAGCCATAGGATTCATTCCTGCAATTATCACTTTCCTTCTTATTCAGATAATAATACCATCAATTGTAGGTATTGTCATTGGTTTACTTATTCTCTACTTAAATAAAATATTGAATTTCGAAAATCTCATTGTTGGTCTCCTCCTTGGGGTCATTATATTTGAACTCACATTTCTTGAGGCTTTGAATATAACTCCATTTCCTGCAATAATTGCAACCGGAGCAATTATTGGTAATCTGTCTGAAAAATCAATATTTTATGAACGAGAGAGAAGCTTTCAGGAGAATCTTTCATTTCTTGCTCAGGGAGTTATTTTTATATTAATGGGGAGTATGCTGACAATTCCCGACATTGAAAATTACTGGATAATCGGTATTTTGATGGCTTTATCAGTACTTTTTGTTGTAAGGCCTATTGCAGTCTTTGCCTCAGTATTTAGGATAAGGAAGAATAATCTATCTGCTCCTCCGCTAAACAGGAAAATTAAAACATTCTTTTCTCTTGCCGGTCCAAGAGGTGTGGTATCAATTGTTGAATCTACAGTTCCCATTGCCATCGGCACAACACTGGGTATTCCTCTTCTTCTCACATGGGGGCAAACAATAGAAGTTTCAGTGGCAATCGTGGTAATTTTATCAATAATATTGCAGACGCTTTACATTCCTTACATTGCAAACCGACTTCTGCCCAAGACAGCAGATGAAAAGGTGTGAATGTAAAAAATTTAAGCCATAACTTCCTCAGTCATGTCAAGAGTTTCGAACAGTCTCACTCTATCTTTGTAGAATAGATTGATCAGGTTATAGAATTCCTTGTAATTGTTTATCTGTCTTTCAATCATTTTATCCAGTATTTTTGCCCGTATTTCCACTTCTTTTTCAAGGTCAGATTCGTATTTCCCTTCTTTCTCCGCAATTCTTTTAAGGACATAACTGAACCCAGAATAGGGGTTTGTATCGGTTACGGGATTCCATGTGAATGCATTATTTACAACTATTTCTGAGCTAAGTTGATCCTGCCCGGTTATTTCGGATACTGTCTGAATTCTCCTGAAAGACCCTTTTTCTGATGTGAGATTTGACAGGATTATTACCACATCCAGAGTCAAAATCAGATTTCTGGGAATATTGATTGGTTTTGACTCCATTCTATGGATAAAGGTCTGGATATCATCAGCATGGAAGGTTCCGAATACATATCTGCCTATTGACATTGCCTGAAAGACAGTAAAGGCTTCAGCACCCCTTACCTCTCCTACAACCACATAGTTAGGTCTTTGTCTCATTGTGACCGTGAGAAGATCAAACATGTCGATCTCTCCAATTCTCTTTCCCGTCTCTTTATCAAGCTGCCCATACCCGTTCCTTGTGATCATGGCAACCCAGTTTTCGTGCACCAGATTGATTTCTCTTGTATCCTCAATGGAAACTATCTTTCTCTGCGAGGGGGCAAATAGAAGAAGTGCATTAAGAAACGTTGTCTTTCCTGTGGCTGTTCCACCAACAACCATAATATTCGCACCGTATTCCACAAGCACCCAGAAATAAGCGAAAACCCTTGAATCACACAATCCTTTCTGAATAAGATCAAGAGCAGTAAGTGGTTCACTCTTAAATTTCCTAATGGTAAAAGATGGTCCCTTACTGGTAATATGTGTTCCTATTGAGGCGGATATCCTTGATCCATCAAGGAGTGTTGCATCTACAATTGGATTTGCAATTGATATATGTTTCCCAGCATCCTGAACTATTTTTTTAATAAAATAATTCAGTTCTTCTTCGTCTTCATATTTCACATTGGTTGGTATATATCCGAAATTTCTGTGAAAGATATATACCGGAGTTTCTTCCCTGTCGCATGATATATCCTCGATATTTGGGTCTTTTAAAAGTCCGTCGATCTTTTCGAATCCCTTAATATCCCTGTTAATGTAATAGGTCAGCGTGTCGGTATCAGTGGTATTCATTTTATAGCCATCCTCTTTTAATTTGAGCATAAACAGGGAAGGAATCTGATCCCTCTGAATATCCCCGAATTTTTCTGGTTCCGTTATGGCCCTAATAAAATCTCTTTTCAGTCTTGAATATCTTTTGTAGAGAGTTGGGCTTATTTCAGGTTCTATCAATTCATAAACAAAAGTTGATGTCACCCTGTTTAGATAAACTCTAGAATAAACAACTCCCGGCACAATCTCCTGAAATATAAGGTCTTCAGTTGCCCTTTTAGGAAATATTATCTTGGTGGAAACCTGTGACTTCCTCTTCTTATTTTTCTTAAAAATGCTCATCTATATAACACCCGCGAATGTAAGCACTACAAAACTGATTAAAAGGAGAACTCCAGCAATCATTGCACCTGATACAAGTCGACCATCCCTGAAAACCCCTGAAATGAGTCCGCTTGTCAAGGACTGAACTATGATTCCCAGACTGAATATCCTCTCAATCACGGGAAAACTTGCCACTCCCGGAGAGAGGGTTGATCCTGAAATACCAGATGGTTTTAGCTGAGTGAAAAAGTCCAGATCTAACATCAGGATTACGAAAAGAAAAACACCGTATGAAACAGCCATGACCATTGAATAATTCTGCATATCTGCAGCTCTGCTTTCCCTCATCAGGTAAGTTTGAGTGGTGAAACTTGAAATCATGGATATAACATCTGCAGTGTTACTGCCTGATTCGCTGGCCTTCTTAAGAATTTTTCCTACTCTTGCTATGGTCTGATCACCAAGAATTGTACCGAATCCATCAAGAGCATTTTCAACCGGAACACCAATACTGATCAGACTTGCAACATGCCGCACTTCTTCATTCAAAGGTCCATAGTCATTTCCGGAACTTCTAAGGATAGCCTCTGACACGGGGGTTCCAAATGTTGTGTGGCCTGCAAGATCCCTTAGAAAATCTGGAATCCTTCTTTCAGCCTCCTGCAATTTTTTAGTTTCTGCAAAGTCCGCCATGCCAAATGGAAGAAGAAGAATGATCAGCAGGATTGTGGACATGGTTAATGGATGAACTAGAATACTTATTGATGGAACAAATCCTTTGATTCCCAAAAAAATCAATAAGGCATCTCCTGATCCAAATGCAGCAAGTACATAATATTTCAGCTTTATTGGCGCTATAGTTTCACCTCGTTAATAGTGCTGCTCAATATGAGCGCAAACATTACTGCAATTACCGGTATTATAACCAAAACTATAAGGTACAGAACAAGAGAAAGTACAGGACTTGGATCAGGTGTTAAAGAGGCAACAACCCCAATTATGATCATCAGAATTAGCGGGAAAGTAACTCCTACGATTATGAAACTTTCTGCCATGACCGAGAGTGATTCAGAATTTCTTTTGACCACGGTGCTTAGTTCGGTTTCATATTGAAGGGCCTTTTGCTTGAAGTATTCTTTCAGATCGCCTCCGGATGTTACAGTAGTTATAATGCCCTGAAGAAACTCAGAGAGTTTGATTGAAGGCGTTAAAGATGCGCCTTCCTTAATAGCGGTGACAATATCCTTACCAAACAATTTTGTGGTAATTGAAATACCCTTTGCTTCTCTGGATAGTTCCCCGTATTCTTCGCTCTTTGATAATTCGTATAGTATACTGTCCACAGAAACATCTGCAGAAGCCATTGTTGCTATATATCCCATTGCTATTGGCAGAACAGCGTCTATCTTTTTTCTTCGGCTTCCAGCGACAGAATTTGGGAGTTCAACCATCAGGGTAAAATAAACGACGATGGTCATGAACCATATTGCAAATGCCAGAAATGCATAATGCGGGAGCCTAAGGGCAAATATGTTGGCAAAAATACCTGATACAATGATAAATATGAGAGCACCCATAAATACCCTCGATAAATATTCAACACCTGTAAGAGGCATTTTGGCTTTTTGGAGCGTAACATCTACTCTTGAAGTATCTGAATATTTCATGATCATTTCTCCGAAAATTTCCAGAGAAAGCCTGTCAAACATTCCAAGTCTCTCAACCCTGAGCTTCTTTATTCTCCTGGGATCATCCTTTTTTTCCTTTGTCCCTTTGACTATATTTCCAGTTTTTTTAAGCCCCTTGGTGACTCCGTCCTTTGAAAATACACTTGACATTATTATCCGCTCCCTGCCATCCTTAAGGCAAATGCGGGATCTTTGTAATAAATGTTCACGATTCTGGTTAGATTTGCATAATCCACGATATTGGCATCAACCATTAATCCCACCAGTTTCTTTCTTCTTTCAAATTCCTCATTAAATTCTTCATCAGTCATTCTTCGAGACTGTTGTATCTCTTTCAAAATCTTACTATAACCACTATATATCTGTGTATTCAGATTAAAGTCAAAACTGTAAACTTTGTTATATAGTATTTCTCTGGTTTCTGCATCAACACCAATAACTTCATCTATTTCAGTTATTTTTCTTACCATCCTGTTACCAATTTTAACGAATTTGTTAAAAATAACGAAATTTAAGGAACTGATGAGAACCCTGGGTATGTTCAGCGGAGTTGATTCAAGTCTATTCACCAGAGTATCCATGCTATCTGCATGTATTGTTGAATAGGCAGTATGACCAGTGGATATTGCCTGAAAGAGTGAATATGATTCCCTGCCCCTTATTTCTCCCAAAAGGATATAAGTTGGTCTTTGTCTCATTGCCATTCTTACAAGCTCAAACATACCAATGGGCGCATTATGGCCGGATAAATTACCCTGATTATACACACTCTCCCTGGTTGACGTAGCAACCCAGTTTTCGTGCATTATATTTATTTCACGGGTCTCCTCAATGCTAAAGACTTTGGTATTAGGCGGAATAAACATCATCATCGCATTTAAGGTAGAGGTTTTTCCAACTCCAGGTACTCCCGCAATTATTCCTGACTTCAAATTTTCAACAGCAAACCAGAGATAGGTTACTATATCTGCAGTAGCTGCCCCGTATTTAACTATCTCCACTGGTGTGAAAGGCGTTTCCCGGAAAAGCCTGAAAGTAAAAGAAGATCCTTTTGTGGATATCTCATTTCCATATGTAATCTGAATCCTGTGACCCTGAGGAAAAGTACCATCCATAATTGGATCGTTCATGGAAATTTCTTTGCCACAAAGCTGTGCAAGTCTTATTACATACGAATCGAGATCTTTTTCAGAGGCAAACAGTATATTCGTTCTCAATGGGCCATGCCTCTTATGTTCTATAAATATGGGAATACCTATTCCATTACACGAGATATCTTCAACAAACTGGTCCCTTATTATGGGGTCCAATGGTCCAAAACCTTCATAGTCTCTTTGAATGTAATATTTGTATTTTTCTACGGAGGTCTTTGGTATTTTTGTTCTCCTGGAGGTCATATATGAATCTATTATCTGTTCAATATCTTTTACAGAAAATTCTGTGGGCAGATTATTTGAGCTTCTGACGATTTGTTCCATATTCTTGGAAATGATCTTTACTTCCTGAAGCTCTGCCTCTGAAATTTCAGGTTCATGGACAATATACAGGGTTTCCATGGTATCCTTATTCCATGCTATTTCAATAGACACCACTCTTGGGATTATATCATATTCATCAACAATTTCATATGAACGGTTAATTTGAGGAGCTTCCGGCTGTACTTCTACAGAGGCATTCTTCAACTTATCCTTCTTCTTATTAATTTTCTTGGGAGATACTTTGATTCCACTTTTCATTTGAGATTATCTATCTTATCAGGCAATATAAATTTTTTCGACTCACATTGATTCATCGTCAAAAAGAATGTACTCCCAAAATAAACTTTTTTGATTCGAACGATAACTATAAATGCTTGTCTTCACCTACAAAAATCACTTTTCTTGAGGAAGTCTTTCCTTTTATGATGGAGACATTTTCAGTTTTATATAATCTCCTTATCTGGTAAATAACGTCAGCGTTTGCCCTGCCATTAATTCTTTCTTCATTTGTGAAAATTATGAGCATGTTATCTTTTATAATCGGTTCGCCATCTCCGGACTTTACCTTTACTGTTAAAAGCATTGATTCTCTTCAATCAAATATAGATATAATTTAATTTCCTCCATACGCCGAAAATTGATTTACCAAGGAATAGAGAAGCATGGAGGCAACCTCTGCACCTGCATGATCGCATTAGATAATTGATTCCCAAACTATTTCATTAAAAAGGAATTAAGGATCATATGCATGAACCTCACAGGCACGAATTCGATTATGAAAGAATGCACATTATGAGAGAAAATATAGTTCCAGTTAAGGAATTATTAGATATAATCGAGCCTAAAAAGGGGGATATAATTATTGATGCAGGCTCAGGAGATGGATATTATGCCATAAAAATGGCTGAAATAGCCCCAAATTCTAGGATAATCGCAATGGAAATCAGCAAAAAAGGAAATGAGCTACTAAAGAAACAAATCGAAACAAGAAATATAAGGAATATTGTCGTGGAGGAAGCGGACCTTTGTAAGGTAGAGAAATTCCCAGAATTCAATAAGGTATTTTTTTCCACCGTATTCCACGATTTTAATTGCCATGATACGCTGTTACAAAGACTATCTGGGTCAGCAAAGGAAGGAACAAAATTCATATTTTTTGAGTTCTTAAAAGATTCTCAATTCGGACCTCCGGCAAACATCAAGCTGTCAGAAAAAGAACTTGAGTCTATCTGTGAAAGAAATGGATTAAAAAAGGTTTCAGAGAAAATTTTCACTGATCATTATGTGCAAATATATATGATAAAAGAAAATTGAATAATCCGGTTTTCAAGAAAAAACATTACATACAATTAACCAATTAGCATTGGGGAAATATGACTAGTGTAACACTTGAAACTACCTTAGGAGATATAAAAATAGAACTGTTTGAGAAGGACATGCCAGTGACTGCCGGCAATTTCAGGAAGCTTGTTGAAAGTGGATTTTATGATGGTATAATATTTCACCGAGTAATCAAGGATTTTATGATTCAGGGCGGGGATCCTACCGGTAGCGGCTCAGGAGGGCCGGGCTATTCTATTAAGGATGAGTTTGGAAAGAACAATAAAAATAATAGGGGAACAATCTCTATGGCGAACGCAGGTCCCAACACGGGCGGAAGTCAATTTTTTATCAATTTAGTGGACAATAATTATCTTGACAAAAAGCATCCGGTCTTTGGAAAGGTCATAGAAGGAATGGAGGTTATAGATACAATAGGAAATACTAAAACAGATCGAAATGACCGCCCAGTTCAAAAAATTTCAATAATAAAAGCTAGGTACAATAAATAATATTAACTGGCACAGTTTATAATTTCTTTCCACTTTTTACGGGTTTTAATTTTTTTCATGCATTTTTAGAACGCATTAAATCAGCGGAACTTGATGGGATAATAAGGTTATTGTCAAAATACTGCTTATC
>JAKATR010000026.1 GCA_021818675.1 Thermoplasmata archaeon
TGGCCTGATCCAGGAATAGGAGCGTGACAAAATGGGTCTCTTTGACAAAATAAAAAATCCATTACACAAAGAGACCGCAGCAGCACAGCCATTTCCAGGGGTGCCGAATGCAAATATTGGCAGTCCAGCCAATCAAATGCAGTCTTTAACTCCTGGAACTCTAGAACCTTCCCAGGAACAGAAACTCATCGATGGACTGAACAGAAGAATGGGAAACATGGAGAATGAAGTGGGAAAGATGTCTACTTTACTTGAATCCCTTAAACGGGGATTTCAGGAATCAGGAGACAAATTAACCATGATTTCAGAAAATGTGAAGATGGTGGTATCCCTATATGAAGTGGTATCCAAAGACTTCAACCCTTTCCTGGACAATACCCCAGATGAGATAAAGGAGATAACTGAAGAACTTCGAAAAGAGCTAATGGGCCTGAAGTCACTTATAGAATCTGCGCTTGAGGATTTGAGGGAGCTCTACGGAACTCCTGATCTCAACCAGATCTTTAAGACAATAGAACAGGAGGATTTAAATGATAAATGAAGCAATGAAAGGATACGTGGATGAAAAAATCAAGAATCTTTCGGAGCAAGCTCCGCACTTTGTTCTTGAAGAATTGAAACAGAGAATTATAAACTCTCAGAAAAAGTTCTCCAAGGACGATATTGATTCACTCTTTCAGAGCATAACAGAGAACTATTCCGCACAGAAAGAAAAATCCCTTGTTGGAAAGGTCGACAAACTCTTTGAGGAAATTTCAGCAATAGAAAAAATGCTCACTCCGGGTAAGTCTAGAAATCTTCAGGAAAGTGACAGGAAAGATACAGAGAAAAAGCCCAAACTCGTGGAAAGACCCTTTTTAGCCCCAAAACTGGAAAAGGTCGGAGATGATGTTGTATCACTTGTCATTGCCTTGAGGTGGCTTGAGTTCCTGCTGGATAACTATGGCCCTGAGAATACTCTCGATGTCCTGGATTATTATGAGAATCTGGGATGGATATCTTCCACAGTTAAGGAACAGATGACACGGTTCACTAAAATGACTGGAATGCTTGGACCGGTACAGGAATACAAGATAAAACCCACCATCCAGGATCATGTCATTACCATGCTGTTCATCGAAAAACTTAACGGAGAAGAGGTAAACAGAGAGCTAATCGAAACGCTGGAAAGAGAGTTTAGAAGCCTTAAGAAGGGGGTTGACGAACTTTATGGGATTTAGCTATGCAGTTGCTGTGGTAATTTTGCTAAGCTCCTCCCTCATTTTTTTTGGTTTAGTTTACGATCAATTTCAAACTGGCAATGTTCAGCTTGATAATTCACTTACAAATAAAAATAAGATTATATGCGGACTTGAAAATTCAAAGGTTTCAGTGTCCAATTACTCCGTGATTAAAGGAGTTTCAGAATTTAACATAACAATTAATATGACAAATAATGGCAGTGTGGCACTCACAATGTCTCAATCAAATGTGCTGGTAAATGGTACGGAAGTAAGCTTCATTTACTCAAATAATTACTTTCTTCCATTAATGAAAGAATCTATATCGGTAAGCTATGCAAGCGGAAATGCTTCCGTTTTAATCATATTCAACACAGGATATGAAAAATACATTCAGGTGGTTTACAAATGAGTTCAACGGGAATATCCGAACTCATATTTTTCATTGCTACGTTAATAGTAACGGCTTCTGTGGTAGGCGCGCTTGCATACCAGACATCAGATCTTACCATCGGTATGAAAAACTCTTCCACCCAGGTTTCGTCCATGCTCGATGATAATTTCAAAATAATTAATGATCCATCTCAGATACCTTATAAACAGGGAGTTGGATATACTTTCTACATTAAGAATATTGGAACCCAGGCCTTTTATTTTACAAACAACACTGTGAATGTCATGATCAACGGAAGTGAAATAATGAATTCCCAGCTACTCTTCAGCAACCCCGGGAATAATGGTAGTTTAATACCGGGACAGGTTGGTATCATTGTGGCAAATGTTACACTATCTCCTGGTTATTACACATTGACCATAACAATATATAATGGAATCAGCAAACAGCTAATTTTTGAGGTGTGAAAATGTATTTGAATTTTGGATTGGAAAGCGATGAACTTGAAAAAAGAATGGGCGGAGGTCTGTACCAGGGGCAGATAATTACCGTTATGGGGGGCGTTGGTGATGGAAAAACCCTTTTTTCCATAAGACTTGCTTATGGCCTGGTTAAAAATGGAAATACCGTTGCCTATGTTTCATCTCAATTCCCAATCAGGGAATTTATATCTGAGAGCGAAACACTAGGTTATCCTCTCTTTGATTCTATAATGAATGACAGGGTTACTTACCTAACATCTGTTTTTGTGCTTATGAGAGCAAGGAAGCCTACCATTGAAGAGATACTTTTGAACCGGAAAATTGGGGAGAAGAATGTGGTGATCCTGGATTCACTTCAGGAGGGAATGTTCAAAGATTTTGAACCCGTCCAGTTTTACAGTTCGCTCAGGAAGTTCTCAGAGGGAAGAATTGTAATGGTTACATTGAACCCTTCAGATTTTGATGAGCAAACTCTGCTAAAAATACACCAGCTTTCAACGACAGTTATCAGCCTGAATTCTAAGGATATGCTTGGTGAAAGAAAGCATATAATAGACCTAATAAAATTTCCAATGGCAAGGCACAGTTTTCAGCAGACAATTCCTTACAGGATTGAACCTGGAAGGGGTCTCATAGTGGAAATATCCAGCGTGTCCTGAGGCGAAAAGATGGAAGCAGGAATAAGATCAGATACCCTGGAACAGGCTGTCAGCAGGAATCCTCATCTATATAACCATCTGGTGAAATACAGGAATGAGAGGCAGCGAACTCCGAACTTTGTTACGGTACCTGATTCTTCATTGAAGTCGATGAAAGAATTTGATATTATTTATCCTGTGGGTGACCCCATATTCATCCATGTTTACAGAATAGACGGAGAACAATTCTACGAAACCATAGAGCCTGAATTATCCATAGAAGAATCTGAGTTTCTTGAAAGAATTCTTGAACTCATATTGCAGAGAGCAGCAGAATTTCCTGCACCGAAAAATGAAAGTGAACTGGAAAAAAGCATAGATATCCTCTTCTCAAAGGTCGTGTCTATTGGGGGGAGCAATAAAATTTCAGGTTCCAGAGCAACCGTTACTCAGGAGTTTTTCCCTAGATTGTTATATCATCTCAAAAGAGATGTTGTGGGTCTCGGACCAATTGAACCGCTTATCCGGGATCCAAACATAGAGGATATAAGTGGGATTGGTCCCTCAGACGTGTTTATTGTCCATAAAATATTCGATACATTGAAAACCTCCATAGTTTTCGGCAGTATGGAGAGACTTGCCATTTATTCAAAGAGATTGAGTGAACGAATCGGGAGACCGGTCAGCGATAAGGTACCCATAGTGGATGCAACATTGCCAGATGGCTCAAGGCTTTCAATTGTGTATAGTAGTGATGTTTCAATCAGAGGTCCAAGTTTCACCATCAGGAAATTCTCGGATATTCCTATCAGTATCATTCAACTTGTGAAATACAACACCATGTCTGCTGAGGAAGCTGCTTACCTATGGTTAGCGCTTGAATATGGACAGAGTGTTTTCGTTTGCGGTGAGACTGCCAGTGGAAAAACAACGGTTGTCAATGCCCTTGTTCCCTTTATAAGACCGGAGGCAAAAATATTCAGCGCAGAGGATACTCCGGAAATCAGATGCCCACAGCCTGCGTGGCAACAGCTTGTCACCAGAGAAAGGGGTGCAGAAGAAAGCAGGGTAACTCTTTTTGATCTGCTGAAAACGGCATTAAGGTCCAGACCAAATTACATCATAGTTGGAGAAATTAGAGGAGCAGAAGGATCCATGGCGTTTCAGGCCATGCAAACAGGACATCCGGTCATAGCAACATTTCACGCTGCATCGGTCAAGAGAATGATACAGAGATTTACAGGTACTCCAATCAATATACCTGTTACATTTATGGATAATCTCAATATTGCCCTTATCCAGCAGGCAGTTTATGTGAATGGGAAATTTTTGAGGAGAACAACAAGCATAAATGAGATAGAAGGCTATTATGAGGAATTAAACGGCGTTTCAACTAAACAGGTCTTCCAGTGGGACCCCACAACAGATAAGCACCTTTTCAGAGGTATGAACAATTCATATATACTTGAAAGAAGAATTGCCCAGACAGCTGGTCTTCCTGATCCAAAGATCATTTATGATGAACTTTTTAAACGGGCCAGAATAATAGAGTTGCTAATTAAAAGGAATCTAAACAGTTACTTCGAGGTGTTCGAAGCCATAAAGAAATTCTATCATCAGGGGGAGGGGGCTATCCTGGCAGGTAATTAGTATGCATGAGGCAAAACGTCTTGGAGCTTTAACCGGTATTGAATTCAGTACGAAGGGCGTTGCAGTTGTATTGATATTCACACTGATTTCCGCAATATTTTTTCCATTGTATATTGAAACGAAGAGTACTGAATATGTGATTCTTGCATCAATATCCATGTCAATGCTCCTCTATGGACTTTTAAACCCAATAGTTCAGAGACAGAACAGGAAAATAAACATTGATGGGTCCATTCCATTCTTTATTACAGCATTTGCAACACTGGCCGTAAGTGGAGCAGACAGAGTGGCTATACTGAAGATACTTGCAAAGAAGGAAAAATTAGGATATATAAATGAAGAACTCAAGAAGATAGTAAATCTTACTCAAAACTGGAAAATGAGTCTTGGAGAGATATCTAATTTTCTGGCAGAAAGGACTCCAAGTGATCTTTTTGCGGATTTTCTTTCAAGACTTGGCCAGGCAACAGATAGCGGTCAAAACTTCGAAGAATTCCTGAAAACGGAAACAAGCACGGTAATGGCGAACTATGAAAATAACTATGTTTCAGCCTTATATTCTTTTGACCTTTTCAAGGATATTTACATTTCGATGCTTCTGGCTTTCGCCTTTATGATAGCTTTCATCATGATAATGCCCATTCTTATCCCGGTAAATATGGATGTAATGATGATCCTTGCAATCCTCGCCATGGTAATGGGAGAAAGTATGATCGTAGTTGGTATCAAAACGGTGCTTCCCTATGATCCAATCTGGCAAAGGACCGGTATTAAGACAAATACAGAAACTGTACTGAAGATCTGGTTTATTGGCTTCGGATTAATGACATTAGGTCTCCTTGCAGTATTTTTCCTTACCCCATTTTTTTCCTCTATTCCCTTTTACGTTTTGTTTGCAATTGCCATAACCCCTCTGGCAATACCAAGCATAATAGGATCAAATACCGAAAAGGAAATTATGAAGAAAGAGGATATGTTTGGCAGTTTTATCAGGGCCCTCTCAGGGTCTGCATCCTCCAGAGGAAATATAATAATAGAAGCGCTTGGCGAAATACAGCTTCATGATTTTGGAAAGCTTACCAAAAATATTAGAGATTTATACAAGAGACTTGTCTATAGAATCAACACCCTCATAGCATGGAAGGATTTCAGTGCCGACACTGAATCCAGGCTTGTAGAGGTATTTTCTGAATCGTTTTCGGAGAGTGTTGAGCTTGGATCAGATGCACAAAAATGCGGAGATATCGTTGCCGATAATTTCGATCGCGTGACAAGAATGAGAAAAAGAAGGCATTCCAGTATCAGCAGTTTTATTGGGGTTATGTATGGTATTTCTGCAGGTCTTGCCTTTGCTCTCTCAATATCTTATGCTATCTTGGGATTTATAGGAGGAATATTCAGCACGTTTCCAACCAGTTTTATCAATGATCTGGGAATTTTCGTTGCCCAGCCTTCGAGTACTATGTTCACGGTAGAACTGTTCATAGTTATTATCCTGTTTATGCACGCCTTCGTTGCCGGTACCGCATTGAAGGTTGGCGATGGTGGAAAGCTGATACATGGACTCCACCATTTTGTGGCAATGGTATGGCTCATATCGATCACAATGATCGGAACCAACATCGTGGTTTCCCATTTGCTGATCTGAATAAATGAAAGGAAGTGTATACATTCTGCAAGTTGCAGACATAAGAAACTATGGTGTAAATTCCTATTATTTTATTTATTCTTCATAACCGGTTAATGCTCAATGCTACACGAACCTAAGGATTTCGCTGAATTTTGTAATCTGCATTAAGATGTGCAAAGTAATATATATCTTTAATATTGTAGTAATTCGATGGCAGATGAACCAGCAGATGCGGTTTCAGATAAAAGAGTGATATCTGCGCTTGATAGTGTGATAAAATCAAACAATTCAGTTGAGAAGGGAGAAAGATTAAAGAATCTTTTAAAGCTTTTAAACGAACAGGATGTTCAGAGAGTATTTCAGACCAATGAAAAGGCCAGAGAGAAGCTGTCATTACTTGCTGATTCCATTGTCTTGAATTATCCGGAGCTTGCAGATCCGGGAATTATAGAGGTCTTCATGCATGCAGACATGCGTAGGGAAAATCTCATTCTGGATTATATGAAATCTATCGTTATGACAAGCAATCGCGAACTCGCAGCAAAATTCCTCAAGAGTGAAACGATTATACCAAACCTCCCCACTTCTTCCGATCTTATGAAGAAAATGGCCTTTATGACAGATGATTATGAACATGCATCAATAATATTTTCAATGAATGGGAGGTTTGACAGGGAACTCTTTTCTGAGTATGTATCGGGAAGACAGACAGAGGTAATCAACTCCATAATAATTAAAAATTTCAGAGAAAAAGAAAAATTTATGGAACTTGCAGAGTTTTTAAAGCTTTTAAGAATAGCTACTAATAACCCGGCATACACTATTGAACTTGCCTCAACATTCAGAAAGCTTGGAGACATTAACGCAATGAAGGATGTTCTCAGCAGCATCGATGTAAGAAAAGTGAGTGATGGGGCACAGAAGAATTCTCTTGCTGAATTGTACAGTCAGGCTGGCGAAAATGAACTTGCCTTAACTGTTTCTAACGAACTCCTGAATTCTGGATTTGAAACTCAGGGGATTATATTTGTAAAAGCAAAGTCTCTTCTCTCGCTGGATAAACCTGAAGAATGTCTATATTTTCTACAGCAAAAAGAGGAAATCTGCAAAAAGAACGATGAATTGCTTCTGCTGCTATGCAGTGCAGGTGAACGTATTAATAACTACAGAGTGCCCCTTGATATTTTAACAAATGCACAGGATATTATTCATGGGAATCGATTTCTCTGGAAATACTACATCATATTTTTGGCAAAGGATTCAAAATTCGATCTGGCAAACAAAAAACTGGCTGAAATGGAAAAACTGTTTCCAGATTCAAGGGAAGTGCTTGAAGCAAAGCTCTTCGTACAATCTACCCTGAATAAAGAATCGGATGCTTTGAACACCGCCCAAAGGATTTTTGAAAATGATCCTGGTGATGATAAATCTGCAAGACTTCTTTTGAATTCTCTTTATTCCAGCAAGAGTTATAAACAATTCATAGAATTCTATGATAAGGCGATCAATGAGAATGTGATTTCCCAATTCAGGCCAATGGCCGCATCTGCACATCTGTTTGTTGACGGTGTGGATGCAATGGTGCAGTATGTGAAGAAATATTCTGTAAATATTTCTGAAGGGCATGTGGCAGATGCCCTCATAGAAACTATAAGAACAGAAGAACATATAAGGGAAATTCAACGATTAAGAGAATTTGTTTCCCCCTCTGAAATTACAATGATTAATTACATAATAGCATGGGCTAAGGGGATTCAATTAGATGTAGAAGAATTAAAAAATATAGTTAGTGCTTCCTGTTCAGAAAAACTGGCTGCCATAATCAGCCTCCCGGCAATTATAAATGATCCAAATTCTAGTATTGACCAGAACGTTTACAAATGCGGCAAAAATCTCATTGATCCCATAAAGGAAACTATTACCTCTATTAAAAAGGGTGCCATGCTTAAAAGCATTGAAGATTATCCGTATCTTAACTACCCCAATACTCAGATTCTTATTTCCATGAAACGGTTTAAGGAAGCCTCAGAAACACTGATAAAATCAACTAACCCAAGAAACCCTGACCCATATTACTATTATCTGGAAGGGGTGATTTCCGGAGCTCAGGGAAACACAGGTAATGCTTCTAAAAACCTTGAAAAAGCTCTATCTTTATTGGATTCGGCAACGTTTAGAAGTTACCTTCTCATAGAATATTTGAAATCTAGAGATGATAAACGTGCTATTGCAGAGACTGAAAAGATAATTAAAATGGGTGGTTTTGATGTACTTCCATTTTCTGAAATATATGAATTTACAAGGAAAATGTCTGCTGAAGTTAGCAGCAACATTATTGATCTTTTCGATTACTCGGGAAAAGATAATATCTTCACACTAAGAATCAGGAGGGATCATTACATTGAAATCATGGATGATCCCAAAGCCATTGAGGTTTCCAAAAATATAATTTCAATGAAAGAAAGAAACGCCCGGGACGTTATGACGTACCTGGCCGTACTGAAACGATCAGGAAAAGGGTCTATGATCGAGGAAGTCATTGAAATTCTATCTGGTACTGATTTGAATGGAGAGATTCACGCAAGTTTTGGAGATTATTATCAATCAAAAGGCGAATTTGAAAACGCAATATATCACTATGATAAAGCTGATGCAGAAGGATTTGAACCGGACAGGATGCCAGGTTATGCTGACTGTCTCATTGAACTGGGTAAGTATGGTGAGGCCTCCAAAGTTATCTCCAGAATGAAAGAAAAAGGCATTCTGGAGGCAAAGCTGTATTTGAGATCCGGGGAAATAGAAAAGATAGTCAATATACTGAAAAACAAGAAGACCAGAGCACCTTCAGATGATGAAATCTATTCCTTCATAACTTTGACCCTATGGAAAAATTCTGAAGTCAGGAACAGTCTCATATCTCTCTATGAAAGAGATGGTAATCCAGTTCTTGGTAAGTTAATAGTCAGGAAACTGCTGGATTCCAGAGAGACAGAAAAGGCGATTCAAATTATGAAGAACATTCTGAAGAACGCCCCGAATGATATTGAAAACATTATTTTGCTTTGTGAAACACTGGCAAAACTTGCCAGAGAGGAGGAAGCGAATGTAATCCTGAAGAAGCTTCTTAAGGAAAATTTAAAGGCTGAAGATCTCAAACAGCTATTCACAACATTTACTGAAATAAACTTTAATGCCAGAATGTTTGAAACTGTTATGAAGGGCTTTGAAGATTATCCAATGCTCATAAACAAAGATTCAATAAACTACATAATTCGATCTATGATCGAACTTGAATTTTATGATCGGGCTGAAAAACTGATATCCAAACTTCATAATAAGATGATACCACAGGAACGTTTTGACGAATATGAAGAACTCCTGAGAAAAAGAGAAGAATTTGCAGAAGTTCTCTATTTTGCTGTTCGTATCATGAAGCTTGAATTCAAAGCAGGGAGAAAACTCGATCAGAGGGAGGCTTTAATTAAGGCTGAGATACCTGTAGAAATTGCAAATGAAGTCTTTCAGTTTTTTAAAGAATTGGATGAAGAGGTCAAATTGCCATCAGAAGCTTTTGATGCTCTGGCAAAGGAAACTCTGAAACTTATCAGGAAGAAGACCAACATAAGAAGCATCAATGAGGTTACAATATCAGTTCTATTCAATATGATGCAGAGAAAAGACCCTGTTGTTGCCAGGAATCTTTACATTTACATAAGAAGAATGCTTAAGGAAAAGAGAAAACCAAAGATCGATGATGAGGATTTGAACAGGATGATGAGGATAGCAATGAAGGAAAATTTAGTGCCAGACCCTTTAAATATCATAGCCAGATTTGATATAGGTCTCAACAGATCGTTGGATCTCCTCGCACTAATGGATTATGTATCAAAAATGAATCCGTGGAGATAATTATGTTCAGAGGTTCAGTTTTCAGTAAAAATGAATTTGTCGATATTATTACTGCAGTCGTCGTTTTAGGAAGCGCTTTTACAATTGCTCTTACTGCTGATTTTAACGTTGCAGTTAACAGTTACTTTACCCTTTATTATTTGGTTCCAATTGGTTTTCTGGGTGCAATAACAGCATTTCTCATGCATGAATTGGCCCACAGGCAGATGGCCATAAGATATGGTGGTTCTGCCCATTTCAGGCTCTGGCCCATGGGGTTGCTGCTTTCCCTTATTACCAGCCCTTTTGGCTTCCTGTTCGCGGCTCCCGGAGCTGTGCAGATATATGCCATAGACAGACCCCAGCATATTGGTATTGTTGCTCTGGCTGGACCTGCTACTAACCTTATCCTTGGAATATTATTTATGGCAGCTTCCTCTGCGCTTACAGGATTTGCCCACGGCATAACTCTTTACGTCGGAGAAATTAATGCAATAATGTGCCTTTTCAACCTTATTCCAATTCCACCACTTGATGGTTTCAAGATCCTAAAATGGGATTTCAGGCCATACCTGATTCTAATATCTTTAGCAATATTAACTGAAATATATATTGTAAGAGGATTGATTTAAGAAAAATAAAAAATTATTGTATTTCAGGAAATAAGTGTAATGAAAGCTGCCTTAGCACTGTGCAGCCTGTTCTCGGCTTCCTGAAATATGACACTGTTAATGCTGTCTGCAACCTCGTCGGTTACTTCCAGTCCCCTGTGCGCTGGAAGGCAATGCATGAAGATATAATCCTTTTTAGCCTCTGAAACAAGATCACCATTTACCTGGAAAGGCTTGAATGCCTTTTCCTTAATCTCTTTCTGCTTTTCCTCGCCCATGGATATCCAAACATCTGTGTATATAATATCTGCATCTGCAACGGCTTCCTTAGGATTTGTTGTGGTTAATATCTTTGCTCCTGTGGATTTAGCAATTTCCCGTGCCTTTGCAATGTATTTTTCATTGGGCTTATACTGTTCTGGCGTACCTATGGACATATCCATTCCTAAAAGCGCGCATCCGAGAACAAGAGAATTTACCATATTATTTCCATCACCAACATAAGAAAATTTAAGATTGTTGGTTCTGCCTTTCTTTTCTGCAATGGTCATATAATCGGCCAGCACCTGTAGTGGGTGTTCAACATCGTCCAGTGCATTTATAACAGGAATTGAAGCATTTTTTGCAAGCCTCAATACATTCTCATGGCTGAATGCTCTGTAAGTGATAGCATCAAGAAATCCGGAGAGAACATGGGCTGTATCTTCCACCGTCTCTCCCCTTCCCATCTGCATATCATTTGGATTCAGATAAATTCCATGACCTCCAAGCTGGGTTATTGCTGTTTCGAGCGATATTCTGGTTCTTGTGCTGGGCTTTTCGAAGATCATTCCAACAGTTCTACCGTCAAGTTCTGACCTTTTGGAATAACGATCTCTCTTGACTTTTAATGCAAGAGAGATAACATCCTCTATGTCCTTTTCCATATCCAGAATCGAGATCAGATCTCTCTTCATTTTTATCACTCCAAAAGCGATGGTATATCTACTGGATATTCTGCAACCTTTACTCCGGCTTCTCCAAATGCCTTAATTTTAGATTCGGCAGTTCCTACGCCCTTCTCTATGATGGCACCGGCATGACCCATTCTTTTTCCCTGTGGAGCACTTCTTCCCGTAATGTATGCAACAACTTTCTTGGAGACGTTTTCCTTGATATATCTGGCTGCAATCTCTTCGTTGCTTCCTCCGATCTCTCCAACCAGCACTATTTGTTCAGTCTCATCATCCTTTTCGAACTCCTTCAGAACGTCTATGTAATTCATCCCAACCACAGGATCTCCACCGAGACCTATAACTGTGCTTTCTCCCATTCCTGCCTCTGTTATGGCATTGACGATTTCATAGGTAAGAGTTCCGCTTCTTGATGCCACCGCTATTTTTCCTTTTTTAAATATCTTGTTTGGCATAATCCCTATCTTGCATTTACCTACTGCTGTAATCCCAGGTCCATTTGGCCCCAATACTATGGAACCCATTCTTCTTGCATTGTGCACAATTTCCATGGAATCATGGAATGGAACGTGCTCCGTGAGGATATATATAATTTTAATACCAGAATATATGGCCTCCATGGCTGCATCCTTAACAAAAGGAGCAGCGACACTTATCATGGTTGCGTCTGGTTTCAGGTGAATGGTCTCACTCACATTATCAAAAACCGGAACTTTATCCATGAATTTACTTCCTCCCTTTCCAGGAGATGTGCCGGCTACGATTTTTGTACCAAACTTTAACATTTCTCCAGCGTGGAATGACCCCTGATGTCCTGTGATTCCCTGAACTATTACCTTTGTTTTTTCATCTACAAATGAACTCATTTTAATTACCTCCAGCAATTTTAACAACTCTTTCAATCGCCTTCATCATTCCTGGAAATGCCTCTATTCCTGCGTCTGAAAGAATCTTTCTTCCTTCGTCTTCCTTGACTCCACTAAGTCTCACAACGATCTGTTGTGAAATTTTGTATCTTTTCTTAGCTTCTACTATTCCAGTTGCAACTGTATCGCATTTGGTAACTCCACCAAAAATATTCACCAGGATTGCTTTTGGATTTGCCTTGAGCACGAATTCAAATGCCTTTGCAACAATTTCAACATTATCGGTTCCTCCCAGATCAAGGAAATTTCTGGGATATCCCTTGTGAAGAGTCAGTGCATCAAGTGTAGCCATGGTTAAACCTGCTCCATTGGCTATGACCCCTATGTTTCCATTCAGTTCTATAAATGAATATCCTGCTGCGTTAGCTTCAAGTTCAAGCGGGGTTTTTTCGGGATCAACAACATTGAATTCCTTATGCCTGAAAATTGCATCACTATCTATTATGACCTTAGCATCCGCTGCTATTAACTTACCCTCTCCAGTAATGACAAGTGGATTGATCTCAACCAGTTCACAGTCTTTCTTTTCGAATATTTCATAAAGTTTTCTTAGAATTCCAGTAAATTGCTTTCCGACTTCCGGACTCAACCCCATAAATTTAATCGCTTCTCTGGCCATGAAATCAGAATATCCCAATATTGGATCAACGGTCTTTATGAAGATGTTCTCCCTTGGCAGGGTTTCTATTTCAACCCCTCCCTGAGAGGTTGCCATTATAATTGGGCTTCTTGAAGTTCTGTCAAGCGTTACACTGACATAAAGTTCCTTCTTGATATCGATCATCTCTTCTATGAGTACCTTGGATACCGTATAGTCTCTTATCTTTGAACCGAGAAGTTCCGTAACTCCTTTTTTCAGGTCGGCCTCAGTTTTAGCAAATTTAATGCCTCCTGATTTTCCTCTTCCACCCAGCAATATCTGGGATTTTATAACGACTGGCTTTGTAAAAGCCTTCACATCATTTAAGTTTTCAACAACATAGCCATCAGGCACTGGGACTCCATATTCTCTGAAAATGGATTTCCCCATATATTCATAGAGATTCAAATAATCACCGGAGGGAAATCATTTCAACATAAATAAGATTAATTGGAAAAAAGTTAAAAAATTGGTAAAATTATTAAAACTCAGGATGTCTTTCAGTACGGTGGCATTCCACCCATACCGCCCATGCCTCCCATACCGCCCATGCCGCCTCCCTGGCCGCCTGGACCGCTCTTCTTAGAGGCAATTACGTCGTCTATCCTCAGAATCATGGTAGCAACCTCAACGGCGCTTTCAAGAGCATTTCTCTTGACTCTCAGAGGGTCGTAGACTCCTTTTGCTTTCATATCGCCAATTTTGTTCGCTGCAAAATCTATTCCAAAATCGATCTTGCCATGCTCATGTTCTGCTTTTAAATTTATGAGTGTGTTTATTGGATCCATACCAGCATTTTCTGCAAGTGTTCTTGGAATTACCTCAAGTGCCTTCGCGAATGCCTCTATGGCTAACTGTTCTCTGCCTCCCACTGATGCGGCATAGTTTCTTGTTCTGAGAACAAGTTCAGCTTCGATTGCACCTCCTCCAGGCAGAGTTCTTCCATCTTCCTTGGTGATAGCAACTACACGAATTGCATCGTTCAGTGATCTTTCAATTTCAGAAACCACATGCTCGGTTCCGCCTCTAATAAGTATGCTTACTGCCTTGGGGTTTGCGCACCCTGTAATGAATGTCATCCTGTCATCGCTGATCTTTTTCTCTTCTACTTTTTCAGCTTTGCCAAGCATTGATTCCGTCAGATCGTCAAGATTGGTAACTATCTTTGCGCCTGTGGCTTTGGCTAATTTTTCCATGTCACTCTTCTTTACCCTTCTCACGGCATAAATTCCATCTTTTGCAAGGTAGTGCTGAGCTAGATCATCTATTCCTTTCTGGCAAAGTACCACGTTTGCTTTACTGGCCTTTATCTTTTCTACCATATGTTTGAATGTGTCAGATTCCTGATTCAGGAAGTCCTGAATTCTTGATGGGTCGGTTATCTGAACCTTTGCCTCTATTTCTGTTTTCTTTATTTCAAGAGCACAGTCTATGAGTGCTATCTTAGCACCTTTTACTATTGAAGGCATTTTTGAGTGGACTTTTTCCTTATCGATAACAAGACCGCTGATGAACTGAGTGTCATTAACACTTCCTCCTGACTTCTTATCTACCTTAATGTTGGCTGTATCCACTTTTATCTTTCCGCCTTTTTCTTCGGAAACTGCATTAACGGCCTTGACGACCAGATCACTGAGTATATCTGATTTTAGACCTATGTTCTTCCCGGAGAGCGCGGTTTCTGAAATCTGCTTAAGAATCTTATCATCAAGGGATTTGGTTGCAATAGCTTCAAGGTTCTTTTTAACCTCGTTAACAGCTAATCTGTAACCATTTGCTATAACGGTTGGGTGAACACCTTGGCTGAGGAGCTCTTCAGCCTGTTTGAGGAATTCACCTGCGAGTATAACAGCCGTTGTTGTTCCATCTCCAACAGCTGAATCCTGTGCACGGGCAACCTCTACAATCATCTTTGCGGTTGGATGATCAACATCCATTTCCTTGAGAATAGTGGCACCATCATTGGATATAATTATGTCACCGATTGAATCAACCAGCATCTTGTCCATACCCTTCGGACCGAGCGTGGTTCTGACAGCATCAGCTATGGCCTTAGCCGCTTCTATGTTTGCTTTCTGAGCATTCTTTCCCTGTTCCCTGTTTGTTCCTTCCTTTAGTACGAATATTGGCATATTCCCTGTTAACATTATTTGTACACCTCTATTGGTGGATAAATTTGTTCTTCAATATAAAGTTTTTGAATTTAATTTTCAGATTAACAGCCAATAATCAATTGCGCCAGTACAAATTTATCAAAAAAAATTGTTTTATATTTGGAACTTGCTACTCCTTGCTTTTAGAACATCAGTTTATTTACTCATATAGAGCACCGTTATGGATATTCAATAAATAGCCTATGAATCAAAGCCTAAATTCTTCATTTTTTCCTGTTTTCTATACTCCTGAGAGTATCTTCCAAGCGGGTATTCACCAATATCACAAAATTTAACAAGTTTTGATAAACCAGGATGAAGTTTAGCTATTCCGTCGTAAAGTTGAATAGAGAAATTTCTCAGATCATAATGCGCTTGAGGCGTGCTCCTCAATTCTATGAAATATGCAAATTCTCTAAAATTACCATGCATTAAAACGGGATGTTTATAAGAGAACGGCACGACGTATTGAGCTATTATTTTATTATTAGATAGACTGATGTTTTTGAATAAGAGCTTTGCTTCCTCCATCAGCGAAACGAATTCTTCTCGAGTTTTATCATCCGAAGAAATAACAGACGGAATATCATATCCAAAGTCAGGAGTCAGGTACTTTCGTAATATGGTGAACATTCTGTGTCTTTGAAGATCCCTGAAGGCACCAAAATTCAGGTTAGCTTCGATTGTATATCTAATCGATTCGAATGCCCTTGGAAGCTTATCTCTCCTGTTTTTTCTTGCATCAATAATATTCTGAATAACCTTGTCCTTTTCCTTTGAATCAAGATTTTTCACATATCTCTCGATTTCCTCATAGGAAGATTCGTTTGAATAGAACAGGTTTGTCAGAAGTAGATCAATGGCCTGTTTCTCATTTAAGTCTGATGTGAGTGCGCTTCCTCCATGACCTGCAGGTAACTCAATTGGAAGTTTCGAAATCTCCGCAAGATGGAGCTTATAATTGGTATGGTCTATCCCGTGTTTGGAAATGGCAGACTTAATGATTTCACCATATTCAGGTTCCATTTCCTCATAGAGCCCTTTGGCTATATCTTTAGATTCTTCGTTGCCCGATGCATTCAATTTCTGAATCAGGTTGATAAATGCCCTTGCGTTTCCGGATATTCCCATATTGGTTAGCGTTGACGCAGGAAGCACAAAGCGCAAGTCATCAAGTGCTCTTGCCCTTATTGCTGATTCATAAGATTTCCTTGAAATTTCACTATCAGAAGTGGAAATTGCATAATATTCTTCCGGATATTTCTCCCGGAGAAGTTTTACAATGAAGTCATAATTTTTTTCGTAGAATAAGAAAAGACGGTTACAATAATCATCATAATCAGAAGCAATTTCACCTTTCATTCCCAATGATTCTGAGCTCATGAAAAGAAAATTACCTTTGTACTTTTTATCATACCTGACATATCTTGATGATTTTTCAAGATACGATAACCCTATCCTGGATTCCTCGATAAGCTTGGCTGATATATTTGATATATTTTGAATAGATAGTTGAATATGCACAAGTTCAGCAACAGATTCGTCTCCGTATTCAAGGAAAACTCTCTTGTAAAAATCTCTTCCTCTGGATTCATTGTTTTCAAATTCCTTTGCGTATAGTTCACGAATATCCAGCGACGCGGTTCTGCTATACCTTGAGAGAAGGGCCCCTCTGTCAAGCTGACTTTCCAGATTTATAAGAAATATGTTTTTATCAAAATTAGAAAAAGGTTTTTTTGGCATTGTTAAAACTTTTATGCTTTTGGAACAAAGTATACGTCAGTTGGGTTCAGCTTCAGATTTCTTCTGAATTTTGCCCTTATTGGCATTCCTACGTAAAGGTCTTCAGTGTCAACTCCTATTATCCTGCTCATGAATAGTGAATCTACACCTTCGAATTCAACCAATACAAGATGGAATGGAGTTTCGTTTAGAAATGCTTCCCCGCCAAAATAGCATGTTGTGAATGCGTGTATTTTTCCCTCATTGGGCAGTTTATACCACTCTGTTTCTGAACCACACTCCATGCAATGTCCTCTTGGAGTACCATAGGTATAACCACATTTCTTGCATTTGCTCCCCATGAGTTCCTGTCTGCCAAGAGCTTTAAAGAACTCTGAATCCTGAGCGTAGCTGTGTACGTAATCAATTTCATAGTGTGATTTCACTATCAGTGGATCGAAATTGTATACTACGGTTCCATCCTGTGTTTCTTCCAGTTTAGCTTTCGGGTTTATTGTCATTTTACCGCCTCCATGATTGTTGCCGTTACGTAAGTTCCGGTTCCAGCATGACTGTGAATCAGGCCACGCTTTGCATTGCTTATTTGTAGAGCGTCATCCTTGAAATGCTTTTTTATTGTTCGCTGAAGCTGCCAGAACATAAACACTGCCTGCATAATACCTGTCGCACCAACCGGGTGCCCACAAGCAAGTAGACCTCCTGATGGGTTTACAGCAACCTTTCCCTTAAGATCAGCTTTACCTTCCTCGACGAAATGCCCGCCTTCGCCATATTTACATAATCCCAGATCTTCGTATGTCTGAATCTCAGATGATGTATATGCATCGTGAAGTTCTACAATATCTAATTCTTCAAGAGGATCGGTAATTCCTGCTGATTGATATGCTTCCTTTGCGGCAGATCTTCCTGCCCTGAAAGAATGTACGCCAGGGTATTTGAGATTCTTGTAATCAGCTTCTGTTTCATTTGGAAGCAGAATTACTTTCCCATGAGGTCTGTCTGACAGCCTCATTGTGTCGGTTCCCGTTCCAATTCCCTTAATAAGTACAGGATTGTCACAGAGTTCGAATGCCTTTTCTTCGTTGGCAAGAACTGCCACAGCGGCTCCATCTGACATTGCACAGACATCAAGTCTGGTCAAAGGATATGAAACCATTGGTGATTTTCTTACATCCTCAACGGTTATCTTCATTGGGCTCTGTGCATATGGGTTGTGCAGAGCGTTCCCATGGTTCTTTACTGATACTTTGGCAAGCTGTTCAACAGTTGTGCCGAATTCATGCATGTGTCTTGTTGCCATCATGGCATAATATCCCGTATAGAATCCACCAATTGGATAATCGAAATTCGTATCACTTGCAAGGGCAATAAATTCATTTCCCTTCCACGTGTTAACATGAGACATTGTTTCGAATCCATAGACAACGCAGGTATTCATTCTTCCTGAAGCAACTTCCTCAACTCCTGCCTGGAAAGATAACCCTCCTGTGGCACCTCCACCCTCGACTCTCTTGCTTGGCTTGGGTGTAAGACCCAGATAATCTTGTGCCATTATACCTGACATTAACTGTCTCTGAAAATGGTCAGAAAAATATGACGCTACTGAGCCATCGATATCTTTCAAGGTCATTCCTACGTCGTTCAGGGCATAATCAAATGCCTTTTTTGTTCGCAGTCTAAAGTCCGCTTCCGGAGAGGCTTTCGTAAATTTGGTTACCCCTCCAGAAATCATATAAACGTCCTGTCCTTTGTTTTTCATACGAATCCTTATTCCTTCACAATTATTAATTTTCCTTTTTTTATTAACTACATATATGCAAGTCATTCCAATAGTGAATACATTCCTCTATATCTTTAAGAATAAATCCTTCTATGTAAGCCCTGAACTGATAGCATATAATTCTAAAATTCCATCGGAAATATTTAATATCCCTGCAAACAGTAGAAGAATCATCGCTACAGTTCCCGCATCTACAGCACTAATAGATATGAAACTCCAGTTAACTGGTTGAAATACATTATACGAAATCATAAGAAGTGAAGTTATGAGAAACAGAACTATCTCAAAGAAACCACTGAATAACCGCAATGAAATTCTTTCCATAGATATGAGGTCGTGAATAAGATAACTGAAAACTATGACTATAATTGCAAAAAGTACAACAATAGGATCAATGAAATATGTCATTATGGCAAAGAAAAGAGTTAATCCTGATATCATTAAAGGAAATAGAATCCCATTCTTTTTACCAAGTTGAGTTCTATATTTAAATCCAGAGAAAATTATGAGCCCCAAACTGATCAGAACCATGAAATCGGTGATGCTAAGTAGAAAATTTTCCCCAGCACTTACCAATACTATTATGAATAATAAAGTGAAAACCCACGACACTCTTGATACAGAATATGGAAATATCTTATCCTCACCCAATGCCTTTAAATGTCTGGAAGCTGCTAGGAATGCCGGCGTAAAGGTTGTTATTGTCGCAATTAAAAATGCTACTATGAGGAAAAATAATCCAGGATATCCCTGAAGACTTTCTGCAATATAGAAAGCCGGAATTGTAGCCGTTTCAATGGTGCCAGTTGCAATGCCAGAAAGTATAACGGAAGTAGAATACAGAATATTAATGGAAGAGGAAATAAGAACTGTGAGGAACATGGAGACCTTTAAAATTGTTACCTTTTTGACCTTTATTTTATTCGTTATTAATGGCAATTTCATGGTTATTTCCTCCTTAACCTCTCGCTGAAAAGCCATAATTTCCTGAAACCCAAAGAACAAAATATAAAGATACCCGGTGTTGATAAAGAGATCAAAAATCCAGTTTGATCCAAATGAAACCTTGTAGAACCTTGCAAAATTTAGATGTGGCCCAAATATAAGTAAGGATTCACCTATTAAAATTGAAGCCATTATTATTACAAGAATAAGCTGAACCCTTCCAATGGTTATAAGAAACCTTTCTTCGTAAAAGGCGTTTATGATGAACCATATAACAATCATAGCAAGGATTGAATAAACGATCAATGGTTCTCCATAACCAGAAAGAAAGCCGGATGAAATTGTATTTGGCAGGATTATATATAGAAAATCGTAGAAGATGATGATGCAGTACGCTGATAAGGAAGAATTGGCTACCCACATTGAAGTTCTGGAAACAAAATACTTCAGTGAATCCCGTCCATAAGCTTCTCTAATAAATGTTGGTCCTCCTACTATATCCTTACCGTTACTGGCGTGGAATGCGTATACATCTGAGTATACTTTTGCCATTCCGAACGATATAAGTGCAGCCAATAACAGGGATATAACTGAAATAAAACCATATTGAACAGCATTTTCAGGTATGAGCAGAAATAAGGGCGAGCCCAATGTTGATCCCACTCCCAGGCCAATCATTATCCATATTCCATAGGATGGATTTGATCTGCTTCTTATTGATGGCTTTACAAACTTGACTCTATAGGTTGTTGGGTAAGATAAAACCAGGATAAGACCAAAGAATACCAGTGAGATAATTAATGCAAAGTAGGCAACTGTACCTATTTCAATGTGCGATAAGCTGGAAATTTTATTAAATGACCCGAGAAATAGAATTCCACCTGTTAGAATTAAAATTGCACCAAATATGGATGAAACTAATCTTAGTGAAATTAGAAACCTTGCAAGCCTTCTTTTTTGCATTTCTTCAATACTCCAATTGCTCTTATTTTACCAGTGTTAATAGAGAATTTTTTGCCACCCTTATTGTATAGAATGCTGATACAAGAAGAAATACAGCCAGAAGAAACGATATTACAACTGATACATATAAAATACCGGAAGATTCCCCGTAATATGCGATCCCATTTGAATAATAAGAAAGAAATGCTTTCAGTGAAAAGTTTGGGGAAAGTGAGGGATACAAAAATAGTGTTCCAGCAATGAACAGAATTGCTGCCATGATAAACTGTCCAATTCCGGTTATGAGAAGTTCTTTGAATCTTTGATTTCTGGCTACAATTACCGATGCGAAAAATTCCTTTACCTGTATATCGTCCTCCATAAGCATTTTCACAATATTGTATCTTGAAATTTCCTGATTCTGTTCAGATAGCAGCATGACCCCTTTTATTGTTAGTTTAAGCTGATCAATTAACGGTTTTAAAGAGTCTTTAGATTCTTGATTTTCCACTGATTTGGAAAAGAATAGACAATATTAGCTTTGTCATTTAATTATTAGCAATTGCTAATAACTCTAAATAATTTAATTAAAATGTTTGCAACAAGAATTAATAAATGATAATTCATTCTCTCTAAAGATGGAAATGCAAGACTCCTCAAATGTAAAGAATTTAAGGCAGTTAAAGTCGTTCTTTACTTATATGATTGACGCAATAGGTAGTCAGAAGGAATCTTTGCAACAGAGCGAAATCCTTGAAAAATTGAAAAATTCAATACCCGGAGAATTAGCAGATATTGATTCATTAACAAACTCAATAGCCAAAATATTTGAAACCTACAGGAATGAAAAGGGAATTACAAGTATATTAGATACTGAAACAACCATTGTAAATTTTGCAAAAGGAGCCATAGAAAATTACAAAAAGAGAGTTGTAGATGAAAAGACTCAGAAGATAAATGAGCTTACAGCAAATATTAACGCGCTCATACTAAATTCAAACAAGTCTATGCAGGCATATCTCTCAAGCGACCCCATAGACATACTTGATTCCTCAATAGGAATAAAGTGGTCCAATGGTGCATATGAAGGAATTGCAAGATATTCCTGCCAGAACAATATAGAATATGATTTTACTCTGAATACCAGAGATTCAGAACTTCTAAAGGAATCTTTAAAATTCTCAATACTGGAAAAGGGCCTTAAGATACCTGTTAGGTCTGCTTCAACCTGGATAGGAAAGGATCCTCAACTTGACTACGAAAAGCTTGATAAATACAGCATGGTTTCCTCAACCATTACTAAGGGAAATCTGTTCGTGGTATTCCAGGATCCTGAGAAATCTTCTGCATTCACATTTGTAATGTCAAGAGGAACAGACAATTCATTCCTGTCAGTAGAGTATAAGGATGAAAATGGAAGTGTTGATATTACCGGTCAACCAGCCATGAATAATATGTTGGAGATCGAGAGAATTGAAGACCCTCTTGACCGAATTTATGGTACATTGCTGGAATTGGAGCAGAACAAACTTAAATTGTCGCGTTTATCGGTGAATGGAAAAGATGTTTTGGCTACATCATCTTTTCTGGAATTTGGTAAATTTATTTTTGACATAATGAAAGAAAATCTAAAGGATTTTATTGCTAATTTACCTGAAAAAACTACGGAACCCAATATCAATGGTGGCTTGTCGAAAAGTTACATTAGGGAAAGACTGAGGGTTCTGGGAGAACTGGGCAGCGAGATGCTTTTGGAATTGGACTTAAAGAAAAACGGGAACTAAATATTCTATATTTTAACATTAATCAGTTGTTGAAATCTGGTTGAATTCTTTCATTCAATGAATCAATATTAATGGAACCGCTTTTCCACTTATGGCCTAACTATAGCAAAGAAATAATATCACTTAACACACCCATAGACGTTTCAACAGGTCCGTCATAATCTTCTGATACGAATATGGGAGATCTAAATCTGGGACTGATTTCATATGCCATCGATTTTTCTTTAAGACTGTAAAATTGATCGTCTCCATTTACATCTTCAATGCGCGATTCTGTTAAGACCCCATTCTTGGTTCTTTTAATGCTTGAAATGAGCATTTTTCTTGCTTTTTCGTGGAATTCTATGTTTGAGTCTATTCCTTCGAATTTTTGCTCCTTTAACCTTATTTGCGTTCCAAAGAGAGAGTTCGCCACAATAACTGTTTTTCTTGCACTATCCAGTCCAGAAACATCATCGTAATAGTCTGTTTCAGCGAACCCTTCTTTAATGGCGTTCTTTATTGCATCTTCCTTTGATCCACCCTTTCTCATAGTTTCAAGAATGTAATTTGCTGTAAGATTGACTATTCCCCTGAAACTTAATATTTCCATACCCGGCAGAGCAGACTTTACCATATTGAATAATGGGAGACCGCCGCAAACTGTTGATTCATACAATATCTTCCCATTACCTTCACCTGCCAATTTCATAATTTCTGGCCAGTAGTTAGCCAGTGGTGATTTGTTTGATGTAACTATTGATTTCCCGGCCTTTAAATATTCTGAATAGATGTTCAATTCCCTTATTCCATCCTTGCTTGCTGTGCTCATATCAACAAATATATCCACGTCGTCAGGTGCCGGAAGTTTTTTTAGGGCTGTCCCAGTCGATTCCAGTGCTTTATTTTTCTTGGATTCCAGAACAAGTTCTGCCGAAAAGCCTCTTTCATCGAATATGATGTTCTTTGAGTCGGCAGCACCTACGAGAATGAACTTTTGTCCCAGTGTTCTATTAAACTCTTCTTTTGCCATCAGAGACAACAGGTTTCTGCCTACAGAACCCAGACCCAGTAAGAATACTTTCTTTTTACTCATCTTCAGGACCAATTCTTCCTATTGCAATAACCTCATCATCCTTGTTCAGAGAAATGAGTTTTACTCCCGACGTAACCCTGGACTGAAGCTTGATCTTTGAAACGTTAATTCTGATGGTCATTTCATTCTTTGTCATGATTATAATATCTTCCCCTTCCTTTACCGGAAGAGCAATTGCGATTGGACCGGTTTTCTTGCTCTGCTTCATGCACAGAACTCCACCTGTTCCTCTCCTGTGAGACTGAAATTCTTCCGGGTTTGTACGTTTACCGATTCCATTTGAACTCACGGTTAGGAGACTGTTTCCCTCTGGCAGAGAAAATGCACTGATTATCCTGTCTTTTGCTTTCAGACGCATGGCTTTTACTCCCATTGAACCTCTTCCAGTGCTTCTAACTTCCTCAGAATTAAACATAGATGCTTTTCCGGCACTTGATACGACTACAAGGGGCATATCCGTATCGATTGATTCTACAGCAACAACCTCATCGTCATCGTTGAGTGAAATCAGCCTTAAGCCGTTTGATCGGATATTCTTCAACTGATCCTTTTTGAGTTTCTTGATTTTGCCATTTCGTGTGGTTACGATAAGATAACCCTTTTCATCTTCATAATCTCTCATAATGTGCTTGATAACCTCGCCTTCTGAAAGATTGAGAATCGCACTCAGGGAGACTCCTACCGCCTTCCTGCTCTTGGTTTCAATTTCATATACGTTTCTTTTCAGAACTCTTCCTGTGTTTGTGAAAAATAGAACTGAATCATGGGATGTACAGTGCATTATATTTTTTGGGAAGTCTTCTGACCTGAATGATGTAATAATACCTTTTCCTCCCCTTCTCTGTGCACGATATTCCTCCAGAGCTATTCTCTTCAGGAATCCTTTCTCGGTCAAAATGAGAACGCATTCCTCAAGAGGAATTACATCTGTTATTGAACGGACTTCAACGCCCTTGAAAATAATATTTGTTCTTCTCTTATCACCATACTGCTTTTTTACATAAGCTATTTCCTGCAGAGCAATTTCCCTTCTCTTTGATTCACTTGAAATAATTTCCTCCAGCCTTGTTATGTTCGTTCTTATATCGGCTATTTCAGTCTTGATCTTCTCTATTTCAAGCGATGTTAATCTCTGAAGCCTCATGTCCAGAATTGCATTTGCCTGAATTTCGCTTATTTCAAGAAATTCAATAAGTCTTTTTCTAGCTTCCGATGGATCTCTGGATGCCCTGATGATCTCAATGGTTCTATCCAGTTTCCCCAGAGCTTTTTCAATACCAGAAAGCAAATGATCCCGTTCTTTTAGCTTCTTCAGTTCGAAGGTACTTCTCTTGAGAATAATGGAAAGCCTGTGCTCGATGAAATATCCCAGTATTCCTTTAATCCCCAGAATCTTTGGGACATTATTGACCAGAACAAGATTGATAATGCCCGTGGATTGTTCCAGATCTGTGTGAGCGTAAAGTTGATTGAGAACCAACCCTTTGGTCTCATCGTCCCTTATTTTTATTACAATCCTCATCCCTTCTCTGCTGCTTTCATCCCTGATGTCTGTTATACCAGTAAGAATTTCGTCTTTAACCTGATTCGCCATTTTCTCAAGAAATGCCGATTTATTGACCCCGTAAGGTATGCTTGTGATAACTATCTTCTTCTTTTCCTCAAGATTCACTTCGCCTCTGGCAACTATTTTTCCCCTTCCCGTTTCATATGATGCCATGGACTCTTCTGAAAAGAATACTATTCCTCCACCTGGAAAATCTGGTCCTTTGATATGCTTCATTATATCCTTCGTTTCTGCCTCTGGATTTTTTATTAACAGGGAAATGGCATCACAAACTTCTGACAGATTGTGGGGGAGAATATTTGTTGCCATTCCAACTGCAATTCCAGAAGCCCCGTTTATAATTAAATTTGGAATCATTGAAGGAAGAAAATCAGGCTCGTTCAACGAACCATCAAAATTCAGTCTGAAGTTAACTGTTTCTTTGTCCAGATCCATCAGCATATCCTCTGAAATTCTTCCTAATCTGGCTTCGGTATACCTCATAGCCGCAGGGGCATCCCCGTCAATTGATCCAAAATTCCCCTGTCCATCAATGAGTGGATACCTCAGTGTGAAATCCTGGGCCATCCTTGCAAGAGCCTCATATATAGCCGAATCACCATGTGGATGATATTTTCCCATGGTATCTCCCACAATTCTCGCAGATTTCCTATAGGGTTTATCATGTGTGAAACCCATTTCATTCATTGAGAACAGGAGTCTCCGCTGAACCGGTTTTAAACCATCCCTGACATCAGGTAAAGCTCTGCTTACTATTACGCTCATCGCGTATTCAAGATATGATTTTTTAATTTCTTCCTCTATACTTTTCTTTTCCAAATAATCATCCTCATGTATCTATTTCAGTGACATATGTTGCATTTTCTTCTATGAATTTCCTTCTTGGCTCTACCTTTTCACCCATTAGAATGGAAAACATGTGATCGGCTGCTGAGGCATTGTCCTCAGTCACCTGCACCAGCTTTCTGCTCTCAGGGCACATGGCAGTTTCCCAGAGCTGGGAAGGATTCATTTCTCCCAGTCCTTTGAAACGTTGAATGACTGCGTTTTTTCCAAAATCTGCGGATACCTTTTCAAGTTCTACATCTGTGTAAACATACGCTATTTTATCTCCCTTCTGAACACGGTATAATGGGGTCTCTGCGAAGTATATTTTGCCTTCTGTAATCAGCTCCTTAGCAAACCTGTAAAAAAATGTCAGGAGCAATGTCCTTATGTGTGCCCCATCAACATCGGCATCGGTCATTATGATGATCTTCCCATAACGCAGCTTCTTAATGTCGAGATCTTCTTTTACATTTGTTCCCATTGCAGTAATGAGATCTCTTATTACCTGGTTGCTGAGAGCCTTAAAATCGTTCGCCTTTTCAACGTTTAGAATCTTACCCCTTAATGGTAGAACCGCCTGGAAATCCCTGTTTCTTGCCTGTTTTGCAGAACCCCCTGCAGAATCTCCCTCCACAAGATATATTTCAGTTTTTTCGGGATCATTGGATGAACAGTCTGAAAGCTTTCCGGGCAGGCCGCCGCCCTCAAGGGCACTCTTTCTTCTCACCAGTTCTCTTGCCTTACGGGATGCTTCCCTGGCTTCTGCAGCGGCCAGAACCCTTTTTATTATAATTTCTGCAATATTGGGGTATCCTTCCATATACTGCTTCATGTGATTTTCCACCACAGATTGAACAGTTCCTCTCATCTCACTGTTTCCCAGTTTTGATTTGGTTTGTCCTTCAAACTGGGGCTCCCTCATCCTTACGTGTATAACGGCTACCAGTCCTTCTCGAACATCTTCACCTGTTATGGATTCTACCCCCTTTATCATATTTCTTGATTTGGCAAAATCCTGAATTGCTCGGGAAAGGCCAGCTCTGAATCCTGTAGCATGAGTTCCTCCCTCTATTGTGCTTATATTGTTTACGAAACTTTCCAGAATTTCTGAAGTGTTGGTAGTATATTGAAAGGCGTATTCAATTTGCGAATCGTCCCTTTCTTCAGAATTATAAATGATATCTTTGTTAACGTGGGAGTACCCTTCGCCAAGGTATTTTACAAATTCAGTGAGACCCCCTTTATAACTTAGGATTTCAGATTTTCCATTCCTTCGATCTTCAATTTCAATGGTTACCCTTGGATTCAGGAAGGCAAGGTCTCTCATCCTTGAAAGAAGAGTATCGTAGGAATATTTCGAATCCCCAAAAATTTCCTTATCTGCATTGAAGGCGATGAGAGTTCCGTTGGGCTCGTCCATTTTTATTTCAATTGCATTTAATTCTGGTATCTTTCGGTAATCATCTCTCTTAACATGTTTCAGAACACCTGAGGGAACCCCTTTCTGAAACTCCTCGTAATAAACCGTATCGCCTTTTTTTACTACAGCAATCAATTGCGATGAAAGTGCATTTACAACATGAACTCCTACGCCATGAAGCCCACCTGTCACTTTGTATACTTTCTTATCAAATTTTGCCCCACTGTGCAGTTCTGTTAAAACAATTTCAAGTCCCGGTCTTCCATACTTCGGGTGGATATCCACGGGTATGCCTCTTCCATTATCCTCAACTGTAATCATTCCGCTGGAATGAATGATGAGGATTATTCTGTTGCAGTAACCTGCTGCAGACTCATCAATTGCATTATCCACCACCTCATAAACAAGGTGATGCAGTCCTCTTTCATCTGTTGAGCCAATATACATTCCGGGGACTTTTCTAACTGCTTTAAGCCCCTCAAGAACCTGAATCTGAGCTGCGTTATAATCTTCCAATCATTTCACCAAACTTTGAATGTACCCTATCCTTAATTGATTCTTAAACTTCTTCTGTTTGCATTTTAATTGGCTTGATTAGAATTATGTGTGTTTCTTCTCCTTCTTTCTTATATTCCTTTAATTTCAGCTTTGTAGTTGATGCAAGCCCCTCAAAAACCTTCTGTTCATAAGGAAATTTCTCTGTCATCATGATTACTTTTGCTTCATTACCTTCATCCAGTTCAATGCTCAAGCCCTTGAACACGCTTTTCATGTAATTGAACGGGTCTCCTCCACAGGAGATGTATCTGTGATCCTCCACAATCATACTTTCCATATACCTAAATAATATTATTGTGTTTCCAATGGATCAGGAAGCGTGTTATTCTTCACCTGTCCAAAGATAAACTTTGAGATTTCATGGGAAACCATAACAGCACATTTTTATCTCTGTTAATAATAGATGCTGATGTCAAGATTTTATTATAAATGCAGGGACATAGGATTTGATTGCAGTTGGGAAGTAGATGTTCCAACGAACAAAGACGTTTGGGCCAAGGTACGAATTCATAACAGGTATGCTCATAATGAGTTTGAAATTCCTCCAGAAATAGAGGAGAAAATCAAAAAAGCAATTAAAGAAAAGTGAAGAAATGATTTTCAAAATACCCACCGTATTGATGGCCGATGAAATAATAGACAAATGCCTGAAAAAGGCCTCAAAAATAGAGGAACCTTACAATCCCATTTTTGAGGAGAAAGTCAGGAGAGAAAATATTAGCAGAATTGCCGCAATAGAAGGGGCAGCCTGCTCTCATCTGGATCGTCTTGTTAAAAAATTCCCGGGAATAGAAAGAATTCATCCCTTCTATGAAGACCTGATAGATCTGAGTTACGGAAGAGATCGATACAAAGAATCTCTTTCCAGAGTAATGTGGGCAAGCAATAAAATAAAGAACCTTGCCACTGAATCCATTAGAAGCATTAAAAAGAAGAGAAAGGCTTTCCTGATTGTAGAAGAGAGAAAGAAATTTTACGGAAGGTTCTGTTCAGTTATTAAGGGTATCAGCGAAGAACTTGTTCTCCTGAATTCATGCCGTGACTTCATAAGAAAACTTCCTGATGTGGATCCGGATGAGTGGGCTTTCATAATTTCCGGACTTCCAAATGTCGGAAAGAGTTCCCTATTATCAGCTTTATCTGGCACAGATGAGAAGGTTGCGCCGTATCCCTTCACAACACAGACTGTTAAGATAGGGCATGTACAGATTGGCTACAGCAGGGTTCAGCTCATAGATACCCCTGGAATACTTGATCGTCCAATGGAAGAAAGAAATGAAATGGAACGAAAGGCCATTCTTTGTCTTAAGGACATAAAGGGTTCAATTCTCTTCCTCATAGATCACAGCGGTACCTCAGGCTATTCCATGGAGGAGCAGGAGCATCTTTACAATGAAATCAAATCCAAATTTATGAAGAATGTAATAAGAATCCAGACAAAATCAGACATTTCAGAGAAAAAAGAAAATATCGCAATATCTTCTGTTAATTATACCGGAATAGACGAACTTCTAAAAGTAATGGAGAATGAAATCCATGGAATATCAGTCGCTCATTGAAAAAACGGTATTAAAAAATGCCCACGCTCATGGCGGAAAGGCAGACGTAGGATCGGTAATGAATAAGATCCTTGGAGAATTTCCTGAGGAGAGAAAAAATGCGGGGAAGCTCATAATAACAGTTAGGGAGGTTGTGGAAAAGATTAATTCGCTTTCCCCAGAGCAACAAAATTCTATCATTTTAGAGAAATATGCAGATATTTTAGTAGTTGAGAAGAAAGAACAGGAACACCGGCTGCACGATCTGAAGAACGTGAATGGTCATGTGGTGATGAGAATGGCACCCTCTCCATCGGGGCCACTTCATCTAGGTCATTCAAGGATGGCAATACTTAATGACGAATATGTGAAACGTTATGGTGGCCAGCTCATACTGAGAATTGAGGATACAAACCCGCAGAATATTGATCCTGTGGCTTATACAATGATACCGGAAGACCTCAAGTGGCTCAATGTAAATGTTACGCAAATAGTCATTCAGTCTGACAGATTTGAATTATACTATGAAAAAGCCAGAGAACTGATCGGAATGGGAGCAGCATATATGTGCACATGTGAGGTCGATACATTCAAGGGATTACTCCTGGAGGGAAAAGCTTGCCCCCACAGAGATGTTGATCCAGAATCGAATCTTGAGAAGTTTCAGGAAGTGGTTCAGGGAAATAACAGGGATGCTTCACCTGTTCTTATCATAAAGACAGACATCGCTCACCCAAATCCTTCGGTGAGAGACTGGATAGCTTTCCGGAGAATAAAAGGGGCTCACCCAAGAACCGGAAACAAATATACCTTCTACCCGATGATGAATTTCAGCGTTGCAATAGATGACCACGAACTTGGTTTGACACATGTAATCAGGGGAAGTGATCATATAAGCAACACCGAGAAACAAAAATATATCTTCAACTATTTTGGATGGAAGATCCCGGAATATTTCCACTATGGAACCATTTCAATACCAGACTCAATTTTAAAGACCTCAATAATCAAGAAGGGGATAAAGGACGGTACTTATTCAGGCTGGGATGATGTTAAGTTACAGACAATCTGTTCAATGGCACGCAGGGGATATCAGCCTGAAACCTTCAGAAAATACTGGATAGATTCAGGGCTCAGGGAGGTAAATGCAGAATTTTCATGGGATATATTTAATTCCATAAACCGGCAATTTATTGACCCGGGTGCTGACAGATATTTCTTTGTAAAAAATCCTGTCTCAATCAAGATCGAAAATTCTCCGGAGGTTACTCCCAGAATACCAAAATACCAGGGGAAGCCGGAAAGAGGATTCAGAGAATACACCATTAAAGCATCTCCTGAGATTTTTATCACCAAAGAAGACCTTGGAAATATAAAAGTTGGGGAAAAGATAAGGTTCAAGGATCTGTTTAACGTAAGGTTAGAGGGCGGAATATTTAAATTTTCAGAGGTAGAACCTTCAAAGGAGAAGATTAAGATTATTCACTGGTGCCCAACGGGATCAAAGTCCTTTAAAATTGAAAGACCGGATGGATCATCAGATGAAGGGTTTATTGAACCGCATGCCGTCAACAAGAATGGAATCTTTCAGTTTGAGCGATATGGATTCGTGAAAAAAGTTTCAGATGACTTTGGGATATATATTCACAATTAATTTTGGCTCCCTGTGACAATTCTTACTCTCGCAGGGAATTTTCTTAGTAATATGGCATCTCCAACGGCCTTTACCCATCTGTAAGGAATGGAAATTGGTGCCCCGCCATCAACCAGAGCAGGGTTTGACTCTCTTACCAGTATTCCATAAATTGCACCGGTATCAAGATCTATAATAATGTCTGAAACTTTACCAATAAGCATTGCCTTTTCAGAATATACATCCATATCGATAACGCTAGAAATTTCTATCATTTCACATCCCCTCTAATTGCATTTTTCCCCATGATATATATCCCAATAGATTTTTCCATAATCAGCGTTCTTTTCATGAACTATAACTCATTATATGCGCCTGCTTATTATTAATTTTTGCGAAAACTCCAGTTCTTAATAAATTGTTTATGTTATGAATAAAACACGTGCATTGTAAAAATTTTGAAATGATAAAATTATGGGTCAAACATCAGTAGCATAAAACATATGGGGATTGAACATTGAAACTATACTCCTCCCCATTTATGACCATGCTTTCCGGTGATGCAGATTGATACAAAGTTATAGTAATTGGACTATCGCTGCCACTTCCTGACTGGTAAATGTAATTGTAATTGGTAAAGGTCATTGTGTTAAGTATTAATTGTGTAGTTGAAATAAACATTGGAGAAGCCGAGGATGCTAGTTCTGAGGCGTGAATACCAAATGCTAAAGAATCAACGCCAGCAATTAGGCCACCGGCAGTAAGTGTTAGAACTAATAAGGATGTCCCACCAGTTATTGGTGCAGCTGCTATGGCCGCTATTGTTAATCCAAGAGCAACTCCACCAGCTATCATAGCAGCATTGTTATAATAGTTACTAGCTACTTGTTTAGTTGTTTCATATGCATGTGCATAATAAAAGAATGTTGTCGTATTTACTGTTGAACTTAGAGGTACATTTGAAAATGTTTGATCCGGTGATAACCCCGCATCAAAGAAAGCTTTCCAGTTCCGATGAACGAATGCAGAAAGGTTCACCTGAGGAATATGAAACTCATATGCAACAGGTCCCTCAAGATAGTCAAATGTTCCATTGTCAGCGTTTAATAATTTTAGAACGTAGCTGGATGAGGTTCCCCCATAGGCACAATAGCTGCCATCAACATAATAATATTGTGTAGTGGTAAAAACCATCTGATATTCAAAATGCCCAAATCCTATCATACTCATATTGTTTCCGTATGTCGGATTTGAAAAAGATGATATTTGTGAATTTTTCATGCTATTATTGAATTGAGCACTGGTATCGGACCATGCACCGGATGTACTTGTCTGTTCGGCCCAATTTGTAGTTGTCGATGTCCCCGAATTTCCCTGAATGCATGTTTTGAAGTTGCCATTTAAATTCGAGTATGCATAACTTAACGCACTTTCATTAAGTGGTATATCAGCCATGATTATGGGTAAGGCCCCTCAATATTGATAAACCCTGGGTTCGACAATGTTATTGCACCTGAGGTAACTACCGCCACCTCCAATCTGACTCAATTTATGGAGCTGATTGACTGAACTGTTTGTGCTGTTAATGGGCATAACAATTGGTTGGGAATTCATATTAAAATAAATATTTGAGAAAAATGTATGCGGGTTGAAAGAACCATCTCCGAAGCCGCTGTTCCATGGATCAAAGGGGATGTTGTTGTAGTATGTGTATACATACATTTTGTTTTCATATACAAACTGATAATCTGCTTAGAGTGTCATTGATATTGATATATTCTTTTCCTGAGGTTTTGTATATATTTGCCTGTATTTCTTTATGATAGTATGAAATTCCTTGCTTAAAACACCATGAATATTTACATGAGCATCGGCAAGAGTTGAGTTATAAAGCTGAACATATATGGAATTATTTGTGATTGAACCATTTACCGACATTGATTCACCGCCAAGAGCTGCAAAAGAAGGCATTGTAGCATATACATTCACAGTAATATTTGACATATTGTATGAGTTGAATGGTGTGGTGACATGATAAAAATGATCCATTGGTGAATATACGGAATAAGAATCCGATGTGTTATTTATGAATGAGACATGAAAATCAACCTCAGGCGAATGATATGATGGTGATTCTTTGAATAAATATGTTATTGCGGCAAATGACCCCGATTTTTACCTAAAAGAGAAGATATTCTTTGTATTCCATTTCCTAACCTTTCTTTTAGTGATGCCATGAAATCCCCATAAAATTATATTATATATATATCGTTTTTGAGTTATGGATTGATTTTATTGCATTCAGAAATGAAATTTTCAAACATTTCCTTTCCGAATTCTGTGTTCTCAACTTCGGGGTGGAACTGAACACCATAGATTGGTCTTACCTTATGGTAAAAAGCCTGAACTTTGCAGTTCTTTGAAGACGCGCAAAGTTCGAATTCCGGAGAAAGTTCAGTTATCTCATCATTGTGGTTTTCCCATGCCATGGTCTTTTCAGGGATTTTTTTGAATATCCCACCCTGATTGAAAAAGTACAGTTGCGTTTTGCCAAATTCTGGAACCTTGGCTCTGCCAACCTTGCCTCCAAAGTGAATAGCAATAAATTGCGCTCCAATGCAAATTCCAAAAACAGGTAGATTCAGGCTGTCAATATATTTCCCAATGACTCCAAGTTTATCCATTTCATCTACAATGCTTGGAGCACCCCCCGATAGAACTATCCCTGACGCATCGCTGAGAACCGATATATCCACATCATTCTGGACAATCTCCGATTCTACCCCAAGCTTTCTCAAAACTTTCCATTCACGGTGAGTCCATTGCCCGCCGTTGTCTATGACATATATCTTCATCTAATCCAGTCCAGGTATATTGAGAACTTTACTTATTTCCTTGTATCGGTTTCTTATGGTTACTTCTGTGACACCTGATACCCGTGCAATTTCCTTCTGCGTTCTGGGCTTTCCAACCAGTACAGATGCGATATAAATGGATGCTGCAGCTATTCCCGTTGGTCCCTTTCCAGATGAAATCCCCATATCATTGGATTTCCTGACAATTTCCTCTGCCTGCATGATTGCCTGCTTATCCAGTTCCAGCTTACTGCAAAATTGAGCTATATAAGAAAACGGAGTTGTAGGTTGCAGGTTAAGAGATAATTCCTTAGACAGATGACGATAGGCCTTTCCCACTTTCTTCTTATTAACCTCTGAAGCCTTTGATATTTCATCCAGCGTCCTTGGTAGATTTACCATTCTACAGGCTGCATAAATCGATGCACAAACAATGCTTTCTATGCTCCTTCCCCTTATGAGATTTTTTTCAACAGCTTTTCTGTATGTAAGCGCTGCGGTCTCTTTAATGTCCTTTGGAATACCCATTTTGGCCCCATAATCATTCATCATTTGTAAGGCGAGCGACAGATTCCTCTCGGCAGCATTACTTACCCTGATTCGTTGATGCCATTTCCTGACTCTATAGATTTGTGCCCTATTCTTATGTGGGATCCGTTTTCCATAATAATCTTTGTTTGCCCAAGAAATTTCAGTGGCAAGACCTTTGTCATGACTTAGAAAGGTCATTGGCGAACCAGTTCTGGCTCTTTTATCATCCTGATCTGTATCAAATGCCCTCCATTCCGGGCCTTGATCTATGAACGCATCTTCCACAACCATACCACAATCATTACAGATCAGTTCTCCCCGCTCATAATCCCTTATAAGATGTTCTGAATTGCATTCTGAACATCGTTTCCCAGATTCGTTGCCTTCAACCTTGTCCATCAAAACACCAGCATCGTTAGTCTTTTATACTACATCTTATGTTATATATAATATTTTGCTAATGTGCAAATTATAACGCATATAAAATTATTAATTGAAGGTATTTATTAAATATCTCGTGTTCTTCTTCATGATTACAATTATCTTATGGATCGTACGAAATACTACATAGGAATTAAAACTCTTAATTTAGCCATGTTTACCGGGAAGAGACCACCACAAAAAGCTTTAGAATTTTTAGGACATTTACCATCATCAATCAATAAAATATCAATTTCGACTTTCCACTGGTATTGATGTTTCGCAATTTCGAATATCGATTTTATTAGGTTCTGCGTTGAAAAATTTGACGATTATACACACAAAACTTAAATTGATTAAGCGAAATGTAATAATAATATTGCGAATAATTTATATACTTATAAACTATTCAGTTAATATACATGGCTGAAGAATGCAAGGTAGTTAACTACAAATCTAATGAAGTTTTGATATCAGGGTCTAAGAATTTTTCTATTAATTCAAAAATTTACGATTCTAATGGGAAAAAGATTGGAAAGATAATCAGAGTTCTTGGAAATGTAGAGAATCCTTACGCTCTAGCAATCCTTGAGAAGCCTTCTCAGGAAGTTTCTCTTAAGGCAGTGTTCCTATAATATTTAGGGGTGGACCAAAATGGAAGAAGAAAAAGGTAAGAAAAAGAGTTTTGAACAGATAGAAAAATGTCCGGAATGTGGATCGACTCAATTGGTTAGAGATTACGAAAGAGGAGAATTAATATGTAATAACTGCGGAATAGTTATTGACGAAAGCTTCATTGACCAGGGACCAGAGTGGCGTGCTTTCGATTCTGAGCAGAATGAATCCAGAGCAAGGGCAGGATCTCCTATGACATTTACAATTCACGACAAAGGCTTATCCACAGATATTTCCTGGAAAAACAAAGACTCATACGGAAAATCAATACCGACCAGAAACAGAGCGCAGCTTTATAGGTTGAGAAAGTGGCAAAAGAGAATTAAAGTTTCGAACGCAGCTGAAAGAAATCTTTCACAGGCACTTCAGGAAATGGAAAGGATGGCTTCAAATCTAAGTATTCCCAATGATGTGAGAGAAACTGCTGCTGTGATTTACAGAAGAGCAGTCAAACAGAACATGATCAGAGGAAGAAGCATTGAGGGCGTGGTAGCAGGTTCACTATATGCAGCATGCCGTATTACAAATGTACCCAGAACACTTGACGAAATCTCTGCCATCACAAGGGTTAAGAAAAAGGAAATTGGAAGAACTTACAGAATCATGAGCAGATACCTGCAGCTCAATATTATGCCTTCAAAACCGGAAGATTATTTAAACAGGTTCTGCAGCAGACTTAAACTTTCAATGGAAACAAGAAAAAAAGCAGCTGAGATTATAAAAATGGCTCAGGACGGGGACTTAACCTCAGGAAAAGGCCCCACAGGAGTAGCCGCTGCCGCAATATATATTGCCTCCATTATCACTCAGGAGAGAAGAACTCAGAGATCCGTTGCAGAGGTTGCTGGTGTAACTGAAGTAACAATCAGAAACAGATACAAGGAATTGACAGAGAAACTGAGTCTGGAAGTTCAGGAGTAATTATTCTCCTAATTTTTCCATTTTTTTTATAACATCATAGGATTTCAACAATTCATCAGCCAGAGAATAGATTGATGAAACCTTTACATTTTCAAAGCAATAAATAAGTGAATTGTTTTCCATGCTTATTTTTACCATATCCTTATCTTCCGGGGCAGTTGATTGGCTAAAATTTCGAAGTATTGCTTCATAGTCTGAAAATGTGATTATCATTTTGATATTAGACATTCTCTTACAAAGATATGATAAAACTATTTAATTCCCTCTGACAATCAGGGTAACTGAGCGGAGGTTGCCGAGCCAGGTTAAAGGCGACAGACTCAAGATCTGTTTCCGTAGGGATGCGCCGGTTCGAATCCGGCCCTCCGCATTTTGTATTTCAGTGGGTTTCATGGTTCTCATAGAATTTGAATAGCCATTTGTTGACGTTTCCTTATATAATGATAAACCAATATCTTAAAAATTGGCTTATTACACTTTTGTGTGTGTTTATAAAGGAACAGATGTATCAGATATCAAGGATTTTGCCACTTTTGTTTTGCTTTGAGCAGGTTATGAAACCGAGAAGATAGAATTCAAATAAAAGGATCCTATTTGCGTATGATACATTAAGAATATCTTGTTCCAGCCAACGTGAAAGTCCGATGACCCTAAATAATAAAAAATTACGGTTCGTATATTGATTTGATGTCTTATTAGTGGGTAAACAACAGCTTAAAGACGATGTGTGTGAGTGCCCAATCATGAGGAAGAGGCCGTGGACTTGGATGGCCAAAGGAAAGAATATGACCTAAAAATATTGGAAACAACCACACTTTCAATGATAGTATAAATAAGGTGTATTTACTTTGAACCCGGTTCTAGAGTTGCTGTAGATTTATGATTTCGAAATTAAGTAAATGCTTTATACGGGTAACCGTATTTACTTATGTATGGTTAAGACGAAAATAACCGTGTCAGTAGAGAAACCTGTTGTAGACAATGCAAAGTTAGCACTATTAAAAAAAGGCAAAACAATGAGCGCTTACATCGAAAGATCACTGAGAGCACTCTCTACTTCGGAAATACTTAATGATTTATGTGAAGAACTTAACTTAAACTGCAAATATGTAACCAGTGAGCAAATGGAGAAGCAAAGACCTAACCTCACAGGGAAAGTGCTGTCCGAAATGGAAGTCAGGGAGATGAGAAATGAGCGCAACTCGCGTTTATATTGACACCAGTATATTAGTTAAGAGATATGTAAAAGAGGCTGACACTGAAATAGCAGATACTATTTTCCGTCGAGCTCTACGTGGAGAAGTAGTCATCTGTTCTTCAGAAATAAATCTTGGAGAAGCCACAGTTGTTTTTGACAAGTACTCTAGGAAAGTTGGGCTCAATGCAAGAGATCGTTTACAGACCATGTTGAGTGAGTTGAAGTCCCTAGAAAGATCTTCTTCATTTGAGATCTATCCTTTGAGCAGCCAGATAATAAGGAAATCAATTAGAATTTTGCTTGAACACCATATTTACATTGTGGATGCCGTTCAACTTCAAACGTGTGTAGAAGCAGAAGGAACAGTTTTCTATACTGCAGATCGCGAATTAAAAGCGGTTGCCGAAAAAATTGGTTTAAAAACACAAATGTGAGTTTTTTATCAATAAAATAGCCATGGCATTTCGCAATTCAGTATTTTGCATTTTACAGTGCCGCTGATGCTTACCCTTATGAGTAAAAACCTGGATTCCTTCATTGCTTCCCTCTCAAAAACAAGGGTCTGTGCAACGCGTTTTTAAATTGTATTCAATTTATTCAAGCTTGTTAATCAGAAATTCAATTTTTACAAATATCTTGTCCATTAGCTAACGCCTTCACTCAAAAAAAGAGAATTCTATTATAACATTTTAGGATGCCTCTGTACGTTAACAGACATTCAAATTATTCTGTCCATAATTTCGGGAATACTTGTAGGATTTTCCCTTGGGTTAATAGGTGGGGGAGGTTCAATCCTTGCTATTCCTTTACTTATATATTTTGTGGGATTTGATCACCCCCATATAGCCATAGGAACTACTGCTCTTGCTGTCGGTGCAAATGCCTACCTTAACCTCATACCGCACACATTGAAAAAACACATGGATTATAAGATTGGGATTGAATTCACTTTACCTGGAATTGCCGGAGTTCTTATTGGATCAGAACTCGGTCTGATGACGCCTGGAGATGATCTGTTATTCTTTTTCAGTTTTCTCATGATCGGTATTGCTGTCTATATGCTGAAGAGAAAATGCGTTGATATGTCCCAGATGGAGAGAAAGGTTGAAAGGACCTCAAAATCATTTGCAATATTAATTTTAACCGGATTCATAGTGGGGTTTGCCTCAGGTTATTTTGGTATTGGAGGAGGATTTCTCATAGTACCCGGGCTCCTGTTTGGAGGCGGGCTCAATATTCTTCAGGCCGTGGGCACATCTCTTCTATCTGTGGGCACCTTTGGAGTGATAACAGCCGGAAGATATGCCATAAGTGGTGATCTCAACATTATAATCTCAGCTCTGTTTATCGTGGGAGGAATATTCGGTGGGTGGATTGGTTCAAGGCTGGCAGGCATGGTTCCAAAGAGAAGGTTGACCCAAATATTTGCCATAATTGTAATACTTGTAGCATTTTATATTATGTATCAGAACTACACAGTTATATATCATCTATGAACATTTCAATATTTCAGGGATATGAATTCATACATTTTATGACAGCAGTTCATCTCTTATGATCAGAATAGGATCTCCTTCACTTAATTCATCTTTTTACCAACCTGAATTGTCATATGCCTGTTCCAAAGGATGAAAAATGGTGAACAACAATTGAATCCGCTTATTCTGGTTGCTTTAACCGTATTTTAGGTTCTTTCTCTAATTACAGCCGATGCTCCCTTATTGAGAAGGTAATTTCTGCTATCTATTGATATGGGAAGACCATCAATTGTTGAGAGATTTGTATCTGCATACAGCTCCCATTTTGTCCCATCATCAGGCAGTATAAAATTAACGGGACTGTTTCCAGAATTGAATAGCAGCAAGAGATCGCCACCGGTAAGAAATTCTCCAGAATATGCTATTTCACTTGTATAATGACCTGATATCCAGATCATTAGAGATTTATTGTCAGGCCGGTTCCATTTTTCCGGAGTCATTTTATTTCCTGAGCTGTCCATCCATAAAATTTCCTTGAGATTAGCGTCAGGCAGAGTTTCCATGAAAAAATTTCTCCTTCTCAGAACAGGGTTGGATCGTCTGAGCATAATCATATGCCTGGTGAATTTTAACAGTTCTTTTTTCTCCTGATTTAAAACCCAGTTAAACCAGTTTATTTTATTGTCCTGGCAGAACGAATTATTATTTCCATTCTGAGTCCTGCCTATTTCATCTCCTCCTAAAATCATGGGGACACCCTGTGAGACCATTAATGTCAGGATGAAATTCTTCATCATTCTGAACCTCTGCCCCCGAATTTGTTCATCGTCCGTAGTACCTTCAATTCCAAAATTCAAGCTGAAGTTCTCGTCGCTTCCACCCTCAAATCCCTTCGGATTTGCCTCATTGTGTTTATGTTTATATGACACAAGATCACAAAGAGTAAAACCATCGTGGCAGGTAATGAAATTGATACTGGCTTTTGGAAGCTTTCCCTTATCCTTATACAAGTCCGGTGAACCTGAAAGTCTTGTTGCGAAATTGCCAAGCATTCCGTCTTCTCCCCTCCAGAACCTTCTCATCTGATCGCGATATTTCCCGTTCCATTCTGCCCACTTTGGAGGAAAATTGCCAACCTGATAACCACCAGGGCCAACGTCCCATGGTTCTGCGATTAATTTAAGATTGGAGATTATGGGGTCTTGATGAATAGTTGCCAGGAAAGGGGACAGCATATTCACATTATACAGTTCCCGGGCAAGAGTTGAGGCCAGATCAAACCTGAAACCATCAATCTGCATCTCTGTTGCCCAATATCTCAGACTGTCCATTATAAGCTGCAAAACTGCCGGTTGCCTTGCATCAAGGCTATTTCCTGTTCCCGTAAAATCTTCGTAAAATCTCAAATTTCCTGGTTGCAGTTTATAATATGTAATATTGTCAATGCCCTTGAAACTAAGCGTTGGGCCAAGATTGTTTCCCTCTGCAGTATGATTGTATACTACATCCAGAATTATTTCTATACCATTTTCATGGAGCTTTCTAACCATATCCTTAAATTCAACAACCTGGGAACCAGGGGGTCCACTGGCATATCTGATATCAGGGGCAAAATATCCTATTGTGTTATAACCCCAGTAGTTGGATAAACCCGCAATTACAAGAAACATATCGTCAACGTGATGATGAATTGGCATAAGCTCCAGCGATGTTATGCCGAGATCCCTGAAATATTGAATCATGCTCTCTGAAGCAAGTGCAGAATATGTGCCTCTTATCTTCCCCGGTATATCATCCCTTTGTATGGAAATGCCCTTAACATGCGTTTCATATATTACAGTCCTTGCCCAAGGATGTTTGGGTTTCTTTACTCCTTTCCAATCATATTGCGGGTCTATGACAATAGATTTTGGCACAAACGGACTGCTGTCTTCATTATTCATTGCCAGATCCTGTTCAGGAGAATCCTGATCATAGGAAAATATGCTCTTATCCCAGTTTATTTTCCCGGAGAGTGCCCTGGCATAAGGATCAATGAGCAATTTATTCCTGTTGAATCTTAAACCATTTGAAGGATCGTATTTTCCACCTACTCTCAGGCCATATAACTGCCCCTTCTTTATGCCGGGTACAAATGTGTGCCATACATACCCATCACGTTCCCTTAATTCAATCGTCTCTCCGGGATATTTATCATTTGCCCCATAGAACTCTATTTCCATCGTTTCAGCATATTCAGAATATATGGCAAAGTTTACACCGTCCTCCGTTAATGTTGCGCCGAGAGGATACGGTTCTCCTCGAATTAGTTGTTTGTCTGACATTTATCTTATCCCCATTGTGACATGATTATTTCAAATGATCCCTTCAATCCAACTTCTGCATAATTTTTAGAATTGCCATTGCAGGTATTGCTGACCATTGCGGTCTGTTTGAGATTTCATAATTAAGCTCATAAACAGCCTTGTCAAGTTCAAAGAATTCGGAAATACCGGTAAATGCCTGGAATGTATCAGGTAGAAACTCTGATCCGGAAGCTATCTTCCAGTACTCCTCAAGAAATTTTGTTTTCAATTTCAGAGAATATGCCTGTGCAAGGGCGATGTCGTCTCCCTGACCTTCTATTTTAAAATTCAATGCATAATCTATGGATCTTACTATTCCAGCCACATCCTTCACCGGACTGTGCTTCATGGTTCTTTCCTTAAGTGTGCGCAACGGCTCACCCTCAAAATCTATTATGAAAGGTCCGTTATGAGTTCTCAATATCTGCCCCAGGTGAAGATCTCCATGAACTCTGGTTATTCTGGTTCCCTGAAAATAGCCAAAATTTATCTTCTCCATTAATGGCTCTAGATTCTTTCCAAGCTCCCCTGTGTCTATAACTTCGCCATTAATCTCAATATTCATCTTAGAAGCAGAAAGGTTATGGCACATCTGCAGGAATCTTGATTTAATACTGGAGATATATCTCCCGGTGGTTGGTTCCGATGCAAAATCCTTTCCCTTCAGCATTGAGAGGCTTATATGCAAATCACCAACCGCCTTTGCCAGTTCTTCAATGCATCCTGTTAAGGTATCAATAATTTTGTCCCCTGAACTTAATTTTTCACTTCCTGAGAGCAGCTGTTCAGATAATTTTGTAAAGAACTCCCAGTAATCCCCGCTATTTTCAATATATGAATGGATGGACATGATAGAATAAGGCTGGTTGTCTCTGTACACCATCTGGCC
>JAKATR010000065.1 GCA_021818675.1 Thermoplasmata archaeon
GCGATCTCAGTCTGTTAATGATTTCACTAGGTTTTGCGCCTTCGCTTGAAAATGTTACCTTTAGATATGTTTTCATCAGTTTCAAGACGCAGATTGGTGGAAGGTATTTATTCTTTTTGAGAAAAATTGACATTTATTAACATAAATAATCAATTTTGAGTTGACACTAATAAAATGTTCCGCTCATTCTTAAAATTTTAATCTTTTCACATCGATTGGTATGGTCAAAATTTATCCGTATTTTTCAACAAGATCTGTCAATATTTTCTCGAATTTTTTTTCCACACTGTCTATGCCATATTTGTTCATTGAGTATGAAGAAATATCGTTCCTAATCTTTCTAAATTTCTGGATATTATCAACAGCATACTTTATTTTATTGGAAATATCATCAGAAGTAATTTTAAAAAATTCCAAGTATTTCCTTTTGTATTCCTCTTTGAAACTTGGCATTAGGGACTCACTGGTAAGAATATATAACCCAGAGCACAGGGCCTCCAGAATAGTAGTTGGAAGTGAGTCCCATCTGGTTGGATAAAGGAAAATATCTGATTTTTCATATTCCTCGAATAGTTCTTTGTCATCGGCTATTCCTAAAAAATTTATGTTCTTATTTCCGTTACTTATTGAGCTTTCTATAGCTTCTTTCATCGAACCGGCACCAATGATTGTTAAGGTAGAGTTATTCACATTGCTTTTTTTCCATGCCTCTAACAGAAGATCAATACCCTTATACTTCTCAAGTCTTCCCACGAAAAGAAATTTAGCTGGGCCTTGATTCTGCTGAATATTGACAGTTATGGAAACCGGGTTTGGCAATTCAAACAGATCCTTGGTTCTTTTCAGAATTTCTGTGACCTTATCCCTGCCCTGATAAACATGCAATACTTTTATTTTCCTCAGGAAAAATCCAGCAGCAACTAATCTAGAAAAAAGTAAATTCTTTTTGGAATCGGAGGAAAAAATGGCATGAGAACTTCCCACAAGTAAATCTGTTTTGCCTTTAAACAATCTCCAATAGGAATTTCTTGCAAGATAGACTAGGTCATAGTGATCCCTATCTGCCTTTATCTGGTTCTGACTGGTACTGCTTAATTTAAGAATCAACGGCATTAGTATATCTAGGATTATGGAAAGCAAAACTGTCTCACGCATAAATCTAAATTTTGAATCGGGTGATCTGAATCTAATTCTCCTTATACCTTGAAGTTTATTTTCAATGAATTCAGTTTTAAATCTCTTCATGTCAAAAAAATCGGTATCAAACAATGTAACGTCAAAGGCATCCTTATTTATGGCACCAAGAATATTTATTACCCACCTTTCAACGCCACCCCCCATATCGATGGAGGAGGGAATAACAATAGCCAGCTTTATTTTTTTAACTTCCATTTTTGATGACAAATGCAAACACCTTAAAAAAGTAACTGAACTATTATTGGAATCGATTAACAATAATGAAGAAAATAATTTGTCTAAAAGAGGGCAATATAGTATTTTTGCACTTTAAACCTAGAGATACAACCTAAGTTGTAATCAAGCATCATAATAAATTCCATTTCCTGTGTAATTAAGTTCCCACAGTGTAATATTCCCAGGGTAACCGGAATAAATAATCTCGCAGCGTATACGATAGAGAGGATTATTTAAGTCGTTTAAAACCCATGTAAACGCATATTGTTTCTGGGAACTGGAAAGAAGAATAAATTCAGGCAAATTGGTCTTATTAAAAGGAAATATAGTAGAATGGCTGTAACTGGCGTTTGCTGAAGAGTATGCATTTCTGTCATTGGCAATATATGGGAAAAGGTTATTGGATGTTATTATAGTAGAGTTATAGCCAATATCTTCCTGAATATATTTCATATATTTTGATTCCGGATTTATGCTATACTTAAATTTGTATCCTCCTCCAAGAATTAAAACATGGTGATCATTTTGTGGATTTAATGGTGAAACCATGATATTCATAGAAACTATGGCCACTAATATTAATGAATATGACAGTCTACTGTGTTTCTTAACAAATTTTATCAGATTGATACGTTTCTTTTTAATCGCGATCAAATATATGAAAATCGATATAGTCATAGCGGATAGCACTGAAAAGATTATTGCTTCTGTTGAGAGGAATACAATATTAAAATCGTTAGCAGAAATAGCTATTATTAAACCAACTGGTATAAGGGGTAAAGCAAGTCTTTTGTTCAATCCTATGGAATTTTGAAGGCCCTTCTTAATCGATAGTAAACCAAATGGAAGTGTAGGGGCAAGAAGACTCATCGTAATAAATGAATACTGGCTTCCTAATGTGGCATAATGAGGGACGAATATTATTGTTTCCACTAACCAGATTAATACTATGTACCCGGTCTTCCGATAAAATAGCGGAATAAAGCATAACATAGAAATGCTGAAGGCCCAATAACCCAAAGTTCCCGGGAGGTCGAATAACGCACTGCTGGAAGGCAACAAAGGTTGTCCCGTTTTTCTAATTAATATTGGGATGGCAGATTGATTATGCAAATAAACAGGAATAACGTTGTGTTCAATCAGTGTGATTATTGTATATACTAATATTGAGAGAATACCCAAGGCGAGGAATTTCCACTCTGCTTTCAATTTTGTAAGAATCTTCGAAAAGGACAAATTGATATCACTCATAAAGACAAATAAAATTAGACTGATTGAAATAAATGTGAACGCTTCCTCGGTAAGGTTACCTATAATTATGATTAATGATGATAACAAAAATTTTCTTTTAAGAATTAAGTATAAGAAGAGAAAGGAATAAAGAGGCATAAAACTAAGCCAATGATAATCGTAAAGGACTGCAGTAATTAAAGATGCATTAAATCCATAAATTATGGACGCAAAGGTAGCTATTTTTCTATCTTTAGTTATTTCAACAGTAAGAAAATAAAGTACAGGAACTGATGAAAAAACTGCAAAAGACTGAATTGAGAAAATAGTTAAAGAGTAAGGGAAAAGAAAGTAGAGATAGGATAAAGGATATGCAATAAATGACGAATGAACTTCAAGGTGGGAGAGAACACCATACGATTCATAGTCACCTGAATCATACAAAAGATATCCATGGGTATTAGTCCAAAGTTGCTGCATATTAATGCCAAGGTCCCAGTTTTCACTGTAAAAATTGAGGTAGCGTATATATGAAAAAATTATCATTATTATTATGAGTATTCCCGTAATCAAAAATATAAAAGTAGGCGATTCAAAAAACCGCATTTTGTCGGGTCTTGACCTTGATAATTTGTTTGGCATCTCAATCCAAGAAATTGAAGGGGTTATTAAAACTATATTGTCAATGGTAACATTTAAAAACAATAGTGCTATCAAATAGCATGGCCATTCCTAAAAAAAATTCCGATTATAATAAAATTATAGCCGAAAGAAGAAGGAATAGCTTGTGTGATATCCCACCTGTTCTTGTTCCGGTTTGGCAGTTAAAAATAAGGGAAAGATTTGGAATAAATGTGGATAAGGAGATTGCCCAATATATAGTACTGGCTGCGCATGAAAGAGGAACATGGAAGAAGCAGCGCGCTATTAAGAAAATTGAAAAACTATTCATGCAAAGAGGAATAGATGAAGATTCTTCGGCTAAAATGGCAAAAGATGTGATAAATCTTATTATTAGCAACAATACTGTTGAGCAGTGAGTTTCAAAAAGACACTTGAGTTAACCTTACAAAAATTAGCGGTAAACCAAACTTTAACAAATTATTTGGAGCAATATCAAACCGATGGGAAAACGGCCTCATACATCCTTAACATTGCTTTTCTCGATGGTAATATTGAAGGTAAATCAATCATAGATATGGGGACAGGTAATGGTATTTTTGCAATTGGAGCAAAACTTCTCGGGGCCCGTGAGGTAACAGCAATTGATATTGATCAAAGACAGATCGATATTTCCAAAGAAAATGCAAAAAATCTGGACTTGGATATCAATTTTCTCAATTGTAATGTTAATGACGTGAATGGGCATTATGATACCTGCATAATGAACCCTCCATTCGGTTCGGTAAAAGCACATAGCGATATCCCCTTTATAGAAAAAGCCTGCAGCATTTCTGAAAAGGTTTACGCGATTCATAACTATAAAACAAAGGAATTTGTGTTAAAGCAATACAGCGAAAGAGGCATGTCAGAACTTACGTGGGAAAAAATTAAGATCGGAATTAACCGTACATACTCACATCACACCAAAGATAGAGCCTTTATCGATTCCCTTTTTATTCGTGCCTATAAATAGCTCTTATTTATCGAATAATCAAAGTATCTAATAAATTCTCCATATCGCAAGAATAATTAATCAATGTTCTATGACCCTATGTAATGGCCGGGTTGGGGTAGGGGTTATCCTTGGGGACTGTGGATCCCCGGACCCGGGTTCAATTCCCGGACCCGGCCCTTAAATAATTTCACTTTTTTCCTTTTATAACTTGAATCCGGCTATTTGAAATGGTTATAAAACATAAAATCATCTTAAAGGAAACAAGTATTTCAAAGGGCACGGCTGGTCCTGCCAATTGTAATAAAAGTTAACCTAACTTAACTAGATTTGTTTTCATTTTCAAGTATGTCAGAGGAGGAAGAATCCGTTATTGAGAATTTTATAAAGGCCGTAAAAGGAACTAAAAGTACAAGCAGGTTTGGAATTCAGTAACTTAACTATAAAGCTCACCGGTATGTCTACTAATGCAGCATGTAACGTGAAAATAAGTATTACAATGAGACCGGTTCATGTAAGAACCAAACCTTAAAAATATAGTAGCCCAATTCTAAGTTCCAAAGTAAGCAGCAAGATTGAAATTTCCATTCAAAACCAGAAATTTGCTGGATTGGAGTTCAATAAAGATAAAAGGCATTTAACGATTATAGATGAAAAAAGAATCATTCACATAAGGAAATATGTCCCGAAGAGATTCTTAAAATTTTCATTCATTAAAAGCATTGCATACATAATGAAGTAGTCAGGATACCACTTTGAGATCAGGGATCAGGCAGGGCTACTCGCCGAGTTTGGAAGAGGGGTTAAATCAATAACCGGTGATTTGAACGTCAAGATACATTCAGCTATTAAGTATTTACATAGATAGTAGATCCTGAAAAATCGAATTTTATTTTATTGTAAATTATTGTAAAACTGAAATCGTTCTTTATTTGAGATGAAAAGGTTTTAAAAGAGATCCCTGAAGTTCATATTTGCCACGTAGATCAGACCTCAAAATATAAGTAAATTGAGAAATTATACATATATGGGAAAAGTAAACATTACATGGCATGGTCACGCATGTTTTAACATAGACATGGGAAAGCAGATAATTACTGATCCATTTATTGAGCACAATCCAGTTGCACTCATAAGAAAGGAAGATGTAAAGGCAGACATTGTCGCGGTAACACACGGTCATTCTGACCATGTGTCGGATGCCCTTTATATTGCCTCAAAAAACAAAGCGCCCATTGTTACCATTGTTGAACTGGCATGGCTTTTACAGAATAAGGATCATAGTGTCAAGATTCATGATATTAATTTTAGCGGAAGTGTAGAAGTATCAGGCATTAAAATCACAGCGGTTCCTGCTCTTCATTCATCGAGTTTTGAGGACAAATATGCTGGCAATCCTGGAGGATTGATTTTCAATAACGGAAAAACGACCATATACCATGCTGGAGATACAGGTGTATTTTCTGATATGAAACTCATCGGGGAACTGTACAAACCAGATATAGCAATGCTGCCAATAGGTGGACATTATACAATGGGCCCAGAAGAGGCAGTAGAAGCTATTAAGATGATAAAACCTAAGGTTGTTATCCCTATGCATTATAATACATTTGATATGATCAAACAGGATGCGAATCTCTTCAAGAAGAACGTTGAGGAAAGAACAAATGCCAAAGTTCAAGTAATGGAAATAGAGAAGGTTAAAGAATTTGACTTTGAATAAATCCATTATTGAATTACTGGAAAACAAATATAAACATAGAATAGACAATCTTGAAGAGACGCTTGAACAAATAAAGCATTTTCAAGATAAATTGAAGGCTATCATAGAAGGGAGAGATTTCTGGCAGATATCTGATGATGAGTTTGCATTTTTATATCTTGCCGTTAGCATATCAAAACCAGGGATTGTCTTCGAAACTGGAGTTGGCCCGGGTACAAGTACAAGCGCCATACTAAAGGCCCTAGCAGAGGATTCAAAGTTGATAAGTTTTGATCTTGGAGTTAAATATGGGAACGCCGATGAAATGCCAGTGGGATTTGTAATCCCTGAAGATCTGAAAAGCAAATGGAAATTGGTGTTAGGGGATTCAAACATCACATTGCCCCGGGAACTAAAAATTTACAATAATATAGAAATGTTTTTCCATGATTCTACGCATACCTATGAACATGTTAGTTTTGAACTGAACACGGTTTTTCCTTATCTTTCAAAAAATTTTATTATTGTAGTGGATAACTATGATTGGACAGATGCTCCTGAAGATTTTGCAAAGAAAAACAATCTGCACCTTCATCACGTTTCTGATGATATGTGTATAATAATAACTTAGTTCAGTTCATTTGATTTTTCTTCTTCCGAAGCTGAAATTATTTTATCTAAAACAGCTTCGGCCGCATCGTTGGTTCCAAATCTGGTTTGAGTGGATCTGCGAGTAAAATTGAAATTAGCCATCTCTTCATCCTCAAATAGGTATTTTTTCATTTCCTTCTCTTTCTCATTCAGTTGAATAAACCTTGTTCTTCCATAGCGGCCCAAGCTCTTCATTGTAGTCGTTATAAGCCCTGCATCTTCCAGGTCAGAAAGGAGATCAGAAACCCTTCTGGATGAAACTGGTGGTATCTTCATGTCTTTACAAATATCCTTGTAGTTTGCATATATTTCTCCAGTGATCATATTGGTTTTATTGATCTCGCTGGCAGTTATACAGCTCAAGATTACTATTTTAGTGTGAGTAGGCAGGGTTCTTATTGTTTCTTTGAGTACATCCGTCTCGAGCCGATCTCTTGACTTGTATACATGGCTCGTTGTTACGCAATCACTATTTTCGCGTATTGCCAGTTCTATAGCAATTCTCATAAGATCAATTGCTTTTCTGGCGTCTCCGTGTTCCTGGGCACCAATAGCTGCACATAGATTTATTGCAGCCTCTTCAATACTATTTTCTTTGATAATATTTTTAACTCTTGGTTCCAAAATATCCTTAAGTTCTGAAGCATTGTATGGCGGGAATATTATGCTCTCCTGATTGAGTCTGCTCTTAACTCTGGAATCAAGTTTTTCGGTAAATGAAGTATCATTGGTTATCCCTATAATTGAGGTTTTGGAATTTTTTGATTCATCAGCTGCCTTTAATATTACATACAGGGAATCCCCGCCATTTTTTTCAACCAGCTTATCTATCTCATCCAGAATTATAACAATATACCTTTTACTCTTTTCAATTCTGGCATTCAATTCGGAATAAACTCTGTCCAATGGCCATCCTGACACTGGTATAGGATCCGCATCCGAAATAGATTTAGCAACGTTTATCAAAATTGAATAGGGGGAATCAAACGTCTGGCAATTAAGATAGCAAGTAAGAATAGAGTTAGGGGCCTTTTCACCAAGTTTTGAAATAACATATTGTGTAACTGAGGATTTACCAGTTCCAGTTTTTCCATAAAGCAGAAGATTAGAGGGTCTTGAATCACGTATTATACTACTTAACGACTCAACCATAAGTCCAATCTGTCTATCCCTGTGGGGAAAATTCTCTGGGATATGCGATGAGGTTAGTGTGGATAAATCTCCCTTTAATATATTGTTTTGCCTATCAAATTTATCAAAAGGATTCACCTTGGCACCTGCATTTAATCTTTAAGCATCGGACATACTAAACTCTTTTTTTACCAGTATCTGAATCATGTCTGTTATCGCTATCCAGGAAGAGTAAATTCTATATTCGGTTTATAAAATCGGATTATACCTAATAAATAACTTCTGTCCAAATTTAATATTCTCAATAAGGAGAAGTATTCATGTTTTCCATTTCAGCGACCACACCGACAAGATACATAGACCCAGTAACTAATAGTGGTTCGCCCAATGACTTTGAATATTCATAAGCCTCCACTGGATCTTCTATGATCTTAGCCTCCTTAAAAAGACTGCCAGATTCTGCCATAAGAATATTGGGATCAAGGCTTCTGCCCGGTTCAGCTGGTCTTGTAAATATTACTCTATTTGATATTTTTCTGATGTTTCTCATGTATGAATAGTGATCCTTGTCTGATAACATTCCAATAAGGAGAACAGGGTTGTCATTGAACATTTTACTATATGCTATGGAAAGGGAATTGGCAGCAGGAGGGTTGTGAGAGCAATCTATAAGTATTCTCGGGTCTCTCCTTATAATCTCAAATCTTCCAGGCCATCTTGCTTTGCTGATACCTTTCTGGATATGGGTTGGATCTAAATCTATTCCAGATTCTTCAATGGCTTTTACTGCTGAACATATGTTATCTATCTGGAAATCGCCTATGAGCTTTGATTTAATCTCATATTCATTTTTGTCTGTTTTCAAGTCAAATGATAAACCATCCTCGGAAACGTTTATTTTATCCACTTTACAACTGCTCCTGACTTCTATTAATTTGCTGTTTCTCATTCTAGCTATGCTTCTGATTTCTCTAATGGCCTCGTTTTTTATTTCTGATGTTACTGTAGGTTTCCCATTCTTTATTATTCCGGCTTTTTCAAAAGCTATAGATTGTAACGTTCCTCCCAGCCTGTCTGCATGGTCAAATCCAATTTTGGTGATGACTGAAACTTTAGGGACAATGACGTTAGTTGCATCAAGCCTTCCTCCTAATCCAACTTCAATAATACCAAAATCTAATTTGTTTTCCTTAAAAGCGTCAAAGGCAAGTTCTGTTGTTACCTCAAAAAAGGTTGGATTTCTGTTTACTTTCATATTATCAATTATAAAGTTTTCAACTTTATTTAAAAAACTTTCAATCTCTGAATCTGAAATTTCTCTATTATGTATGAATATGCGCTCATTGAATCTTCTTAAATGCGGAGAGGTGTAAAGGCCAGCCCTATACTTTTCCCTAATTATGTTAAAAACCAGTGAAGCAGTTGAACCCTTTCCATTTGTTCCAGCGATGTGAATGCTTGAGAAGCTTTGATGAGGCTTATTAAGGTACTCGTCAAAGATCTTCATAACATTTAGATCATATTTGATCTCATTTCTCTTAAGATTATAAAGCGTTTCAAGCCTATGAGAATCCAACGAGGAGTAAGTACACCCCCATATATATCCTTGCCCAAGTTTTAATTTGCGCAATAACGATTTAATAGAAATGTTACCAAACAATGTGGAATTATCTCTAAAAAACCAGTGTTCTATTTCCCAACTTCAAATAACCTAGAAAATAATTTGAAGAACCTGCAAACAGTTCTAAGCCAATGTTGCTTATATTCTGGAATGAAAAAGGATAAAAGGGAAAATGTATAAGGGATACCAATGGATACAAAATTGGCATATCTGGAAGACAATTACTTGAAGGAAACTACTGGAAAAGTATTATTTAATGAATTTACAGACCTAATAGTGGACAATTCGGTTTTCTTCCCTACAGGAGAGGGACAGCCCAATGATAGAGGGAAGATTGTAATAGAAGGGAAAGAATATGAAATTATTGACACATGGAATGATGGCACTGGAGTACATCTCATATCCCATGACACTTATCCAGAAAATATAAAAGGGAAAGAGGTAAAGCAGTACATTGATTGGTCTGTCAGATACGGGCACATGAAATTTAGAACAGCTTTAAGAATTATCACTGGCATTGCATACAGGGATTATAAGGCGGCGAACCGCATAAATCAGACATACGATGATCAGGCATGGGTTGATCTGGAGATTCCAGAAATCAATGAAGAAATTGTTAAAAAAATAGAAACCGAAACTAATGAAATAATAAAAAAGGGTGTAAATGTTGAATTTGTATATCGGGATAGAAATTCAGTTCTGTTGGACAACGATCTGATGACAATTTCTAGAGGAAATATACCAGATTTTCCAAATATAAGGCTTGTAAAAATTGGAGATCTGCCTTACCAGATAGATCACGGGACGCATGTAAGAAATACCTCGGAAGTAGGTACTGTTAATTTCAAGACCACATTGATTAAAGGGAAAGTGAGCAAAAGGGTTATAATTACTTTATCTGATAAAAAATAAATTTTTTAATTTATTCTATTGTCTATTCCCATTTTTGTCAGGTTCCTCTCCTTTGTTCTCGAAGATGTATTATAAGTTAACCTTCCAACCATAGTTGCAACCCCCACAATAAGGAAAGGTACTCCAATTTCATCAAGGAAGAGATTACTTTGATTTCTGGTTATATACCAACTCAGTTCAGTAACCACAACGTGTAAATGTGGCGCATTTGTAGTTATTATCAAACATAAGGAATATGATATCCCATGTGCATTTACGGGGGAAGTATAGAAAGTCTGATCAACGGAATTATTCAGGAAAGTTTGATTTTTTGTTACTGGCCAGCCAGTTGAATTTGTGTAACTTGCTATATAAAAAAGTCTGTATGAAAATGGAGTTCCATTTGGGTCTGAGAATGAAATATTGGATATAAACGATCCTCCAACAACAAACCCAGTGGAATAAAAATTGGTTTTATTGGTAATGCTTACGGGGAAAACGTTATCGACAACGTAAGCCTTATATGGCTTTGGTTCGATATAAGAGTAATTTAGCACAAGAATCCCTAATATTATAAAGATTATGGCCAACACATAGAATCTATCCATCAACCTCTTCATAATAACCGTTTTTAATTTGGTTAATGATGTAATTTTCTTTTGTTCTACCTTTGGCACATTTATAATATTGTTATAGGGTATATATAGGTTACAAGAATAACATTTGTTGAAACAAAAGAAGGCAGAGGAAAGAGCAATAGAGTATGTATTTATAACCGCACTTGCTCTTATTATTCTATCAGCGTGTTTTTTCATTTTTAAATTACTATTAGGACATTATGATCTACACATCACGTCATTAAACAATAATTTGCCTTTTATTATTACGGGAAACCTATCCTGGTTGTTAATTATAATATTGGTGCCAGTCTTATTTATCTGTATACTATTTTACATAATGGATTCTAATAGAAATGGTGTTTTCATAGCTGAAAATGGGTTTAAAATCTCATCCTTACTATTTCTTGTGGAATTTCTCATAATAAGTGTTTCATATTATGTTAGCCCTTCGGCTGCGTCTACGATGAAAGGTTTTAACAACCTTGATTATGCTTTATATTACTCGGTCTGGACAATTTATATTGGCTTAATTTCTCTGGTTCCACCGCTGGTTATTTTTATTCTTCTTAATTTGTATAGAAGAACGGGCAATGGATCAAAATTGTTTTCCGGGACATTTAACCTTCAGCAGAGTCTTATAGTCTCAATTCCGATCGCATTGATTTCCGACATAATCTGGTCAAACGCATTGATCGAGGGAATTCAATATTACCTTTTGTTTTACGCGGTTTCCATTTTGTTTATGACAAAAGGTCCAGTAATTGCTTCTTTTGCTGCTTTATTTCCACTGGAAATAAATATAATGGCGTATTCATTCTTCGGAATTCTGGAACTTCCTTTTATATTTTTGATATTTGTCCTTATCGCTGCAGGGTTCTTGCAATTGGTTTCTATGCTTCCAAGGCACGGAGGGAATGAAGATGAACCGAAAATTCAGAAACAACCATCCAAAGAGAAAAAAATAGAGAAAGAAAAACCAAGCTGGGTAAATGGGAAATGCCCTAATTGTGGGCATTCCGCATTTTTGATAAAAGGAGGGGCTTCAAAAAACCTAGTCTGCCAGAATTGTGGTTATGAATTTAATAAATTTTGATAAGAAAAATGAATAAAATCATAGCTATAAAAGATATTTTTTCAATAAAAGTTAACACAAAAACAATCATTTAATTCAGTTCTAATATTTTATAAGCCCCCTGCTTTTGTTTCGATTGTCAAAGAAAGATTTCGACAATTTTAAAAATAAATACATTAGTGGAGCTGCAAAGAGAATAAGAACACCTGTCATGGCAAAATATGAATACAACGCACTTCCTGCGAGAGAACCCACTATGAAGCCAATACCAAATAAGGATTCATAATAAAATACTCCTGTTCCAGGGGAAGAGGTTTCAGATAAGTATGCTAATATTTTAGAAAATCCAACAGAAACACCAACTCCACCAATAGCAAGCACAGCTATAATTGTAAAAAGGTTAAAGCTGAATATCCATACTAAAGGCAGGGAAACAAATAATGAAGTTATTAATCCTATCTTTTCAATGTTCTTAAATGTTAAAAAATTTAGAAGCAACGATCCTCCAGCGAATGATATACCCCAGATTGAAACAACTATGCCTATTAAATAAAGCTCTATACCTCTGTTTATAAGTAATGGAATCAGAACAAAAAAAGTGAAACCTGCTAAAATACCAACAAATACCATTGGTAAAACCATCATTAGATCGGGGCTTTCCTTTTTTACTAACACCTTGTCTTTTTTATCAACAGGTTGTAACACAAATCCTAAGAGAAACAACGATCCCGTTATAACAAAAATAGAAGAGTAACCTACTAAATGCAAAATTGATCCTATGACTGCAGGCAATATTCCCGCAGGGATGCCCCATGCTGCCGAATATAGCTCTGCATGTCCCTTAATTTCAAGGAGATTGATCTCTATTTCAGTAGAAATCCAGAAAAATGATTGAATACTTCCTCCGATAATAACCACTGGAACCAAAAAATAGAAGCTTTGGTTGATTACCATAACAAAGGATAAAATTGATAAAACGAGGAACGGTGCCTTCATTCCAAAATTTATCATCTTTTTATTATAATTTTTATAGAAGAAACCTACGATTAAAAAAGGGAGACTAATGAGTGCCCCAAGTATTCCTGTAAATAGATAACCGACACCGTATGAATTTCCTATAATGGGAAACGTAAAGCTCAGAATCATCCACGAAGATGAAAAAATAAGGCTCGAAAGCACCAGATAAACGGGATTCTCCAATTTTCTTCCTCTTTCACTCATTCAGCCTTGTCTGAATGGTATTCTAGAATATACTTATTTTTAGAGGGGAAATTACTTCAATTCTGGGTCCATTTTTTTAATTTTGATACCATTATCTTCATAAAAAACTATGATATCATTGCCAGTGAGTCCAAGTTCTTTCGAGACTTTTTTGGGTATGGTCACTCGCATGGAATTCCCCTTTAAAGTAACATGAGTTACATCAATTACTCTTTTTGCCATTAGTGTAATTATTGCAATTATTCAAATATATCCCCCTAGAAATTATGAAACACCCATTTCCTTCATTTATAACAATAACGCATCATCTTTTTTAAAAAAATGGAGTAGTGGAGTTTTTATATGGAGAATCATTTCCCATTAGATAAAAATGGTAACAAAACCAGCGAGAATGTATTCAAAGATTAAGGGGCCATCCTATACACGTAGAGAGTTCATGGGTGGTGTTCCGTATTCAAAGATCACAACTTTTACGCAGGGAAATCAAAAGAAGGATTTTGATATAGAAATGAGGCTCATAGCCGAAGAATCATGCCAGATAAGGCATACTGCACTGGAAGCCGCAAGAATTTCCATAAACAGAAAGCTCTCAGAACAGGTGGGAAATGAGAATTTCTTTCTTCAGATCAGACCATATCCACATCATGTTATAAGAGAGCATAAAATGGCAACAGGAGCTGGCGCTGATAGGATATCAAGCGGAATGAGAAATGCTTTTGGAAAACCTGTTGGTACTGCAGCCAGAGTTTATTCAAATGATATAGTCATGGTAGGAAGAACAACAGCAGAAGGTGCCAAAAAAATGAAAGAAGCACTACACAAGGCATCTATAAAATTACCGACACCTTGCAGAATAGAGATTTCAAAGGGAAAAGATATTTCCGCAAAAATTGGTCTCTAATTTTTCATTTCTCTGCTTCCAATAAAATCCTGAATTAACTTTGCGGCAAGTACTGCCGTATTACCATTGTCATAAACTGGTGAAAATTCCAGAACATCAAACCCAACGATTCTTTTTGAAAATTTTCTGATTAAGGCTCTTACATCGGTATCTTTAATTCCATACGGTTCTGGTGTACCTACAGCAGGGGCATATGATGGATCCATACCATCCATATCTATGGAAAAATATATGCTTGATTCAGGCGGTATCTTCGCATTGTTAATTGCGTTATTTATGCCAGAGTTTAAAACTTCTTCCGATCTTATGAATTTTACCTTGTTGAAATCCCTGTCTTCAAATTCTTCTCTTGAAATGGATCGGGTTCCAAATGAAAATATCTTTCCTTCTCCAAGTACTTCCAAAGCTCTGTGTGTAATGCAGGCATGGTTAAACTTGCTACCCATATACTCATCACGGAAATCCGAGTGTGCATCGATTATTATCATTACGGAATTTTTGAAATTTCTAATTGCACCACTAGTAATTGAGTGTTCTCCTCCTATCATAATGGGTATTTTTCCATCTCCGGTGATCAATTCGGTTATTCTCTGAACGGACTCCACGACCTCCTCAGGGTCCTCACTTACTGATAAATTTCCCAAATCGCAAATGGGAATTTCTCCAAAATCAACACCATAATGTGCATCAAAGGATTCTAAGTTATCGTAGGCAATCCTTACTGCATCTGGAGCCAAGCTGGAGCCCTTTCTGAACGATGAGGTCTGATCGAAAGGAACCCCAAATATTACATATTTGGAATCTTCGTAAGTAAAGTGTGCATCAGCTATTTTTCTAAGGGAAATATAAGAACTTAGTTCCCCAGCATTATCTTTCTGACGCCCATTGCTTCCCAATAAGATACCTCTGTTCCTGCTTTAACCTTATCTAATTCGTCATCCGAAAGCGATATGAGAAAAGTCTCATAGGTTTCGCTATCCATTAATTGAGCCTCTTTGTTTGCCACGCTAAGTACCTGAGCATTTTTCTTTTCTATTATTGGCACTTTAACCTTATGCTTGACAGGAAAAACCACGCTTCTTTTTTGGTTATCAAAGATACCAATAGCAACAATCCTCGCCTTTGCTTCACCATGTTTTCCGGGCTTAGATGTTGTAATATCCATTATCTTGCATGGAGAATCATCAACAAGCATATACCTCCCAACTTTCAATTCTCTTACTTCGGCTTCTTGCCAACTCATATAAAACCATGGGGTTATGAGTTAGGTGTTATAATTTTTTACTATACCTTAAATGGATTAAATCATATAGAAAGGGCAATTAAGAATAAATCAGTAACTTTCCAGGGCTGTTTGTTGGGTGTACTTTTCACCCTTTATCTTTACTGGATATTCCCCAGTTAAGCAACCGAGACACAAACTCTTAGATCCAAGCCCTATGCTCTTTTTCAAACCTTCTAAAGAAAGATAAGCTAGGGAATTCGATCCTATTTCTGCATTTATATCTGAAATAGTTTTATTTAGAGCGATAAACTGATCCCTTGTTTTCATATCTACACCCAAATAACATGGGGCAATAATCATGGGAGATCCAATTCTTACATGGATTTCAGCAGCACCGGCAGATCTCAGAATTGAAACAATATAACGCATAGTTGTTCCTCTGACAATACTATCGTCTATGAGCACAACCCTTTTTCCTGCTATAGCAGATTTGATAGGATTTAACTTTATCTTTACCGAATTGGACCTGAGACTTTGAGTTGGCATTATGAAGGTTCTTTCTGAATATCTGTTTTTGAAGAGGCCCTCTGAATATTCTATACCTAATTCAAGAGCATATCCCATTGCCTGAGTCCTTCCAGAATCAGGAACGGGAACTACCACATCTGCTTTCACAGGTGACTCTCTGGCCAACTCCCTTCCCATTAAAATTCTGGCATTATAAACCTCCACATTATCAATGATACTATCTGGCCTTGAGAAGTATACGTATTCAAACATACAATGGGCAGTTCTTATAGAAGGTACATTTAGAATTGTTTTGTATTCGCCTTCAAAAAACTCAATCACTTCTCCAGGTTCTACATCTCTTATGATCTTTCCTCCTAACACATCAATTACAGAAGATTCAGATGCTACAATATAGTTATTTCCTACTTTTCCAAAGATAAGTGGGCGGATCCCAAGAGGGTCTCTGAAGGCATACAGTTTATTATTAATTATAAGTGCGCATGAATATGAACCTCTCAATAGATTCATTGCATTTTTGAATCCGTTTTTTAATCCCTTTTCACTAATTTCCCTTGAAAGTACCATAAGAAGAACTTCAGTGTCCAGTTGTGTCTGGAAAGTGATACCTTTCTTTTTAAGTTCCTCTCTTAATTCAACTTGATTTACTATTTCTCCATTATGTGAAAGGGCGAGTTCACCAAGCATAGAGGATACGGTGACCGGACCTGCACCACTAAGGTCTTTAGCCCCTGCTGTTGAATATCTGTTATGACCTACTCCAATTAATCCACTAAGTTTGGAATATATACTTCCATTCTCAACTGAACTTTTAAAACCTTCATTGACAAGGCCCATGACCTTAACAGTGTTAATTCTAGTCCCATCATATATGGATATACCAGAACTTTCCTGTCCACGATGTTGCAGTGTCCTTAATGAAGTAAATATCCAATCAAATGCGCTATCTGTGCCGTAAAAACCTACGACGGCACAGTGCTCATTTGGTTTTTGCCCAACTGTACTCTCTGAGTCTTGGACTAGGGAATCCACAGTGGGAACACCTCTTTTCTCTCACATGATATGAATGATGACCACATCTCCTGCATCTGATGTGTACTTTCTTTCCCGACATTTTACCCATTACTGCTGTTCCATTACTCATTGTTTTTCACCTTTTGATGGAGACACGAATATAACATTATCTCCTCTAACCAGTATTCTGTCATAAACACCTTTGCTTTCCCCATTGATTATTTCGTTAGCACTCTTAAGGACAAGGTTCATATAAACATCGTATCCTTCAAGAATTCCAGAGTATCCTCTCCTTCCCTTAACGTCTACAAGAACGTTTTTCTCTATGGATCTTCTGAGCACATCTAATGGTCTTGCTGCTGAACTTGGATTTCCCGGCATAATTACCTGCTGACATTGTTAATCATTATAAATAAATATCTAGTGATTAACCATAGTATGGTTTTCACATTAAACATTAACACTTATATTTATATTGAGTTAAAACCTAAAGAACCATGAAAGTTTCAGAAAACGTCACTTTGATTGATGGAACCATGGCTAACTGCTATGATGTCAAAATCGAAGGAACGCACGTGCTCATTGACGCGGGAACAAAAAAATCTTCAAAAAAAATTATTGATTATTACAAACAAATTCAACAAAAACCAGAGTACATATTGATCACTCACTATCATCCGGACCACATAGGCGGCCTTAAGAATATTATTGAGGAATTTGGATGTAAGGTATATGTTCCGGATAATGAAATGGATGTTGTCATGGGCAAATCAAAAATTATTCCGACCAAGCATTTCCTATCTAAATTTGTTTCTAAGGTAATGAAAAGCGAACCCATAAAATCAGCCATTAAAGTCACAGAATTAAACATAAACGAGATCAGTTTCTTGAAAACGCCCGGCCATACCCCAGGGAGTACATCGTATTTTTTAGACAGCGATCAGGTATTGTTCGTTGGGGACGCTATAACGAATAGATCAGGCAGGGCGATTATAAATAAGGCATTCACTCTCGATATGAAAATGGCAGAGAAATCGAAGGAATTAATTATTAACAAAAAAGCAGCATTGATACTACCGGGACATGGAAAACCTTTAAAGGGACGTTGAGACGTTCCCTTTTCGTTCCTTTGTCAAAATTAAAATTGATACTGTATACATTAAACATTTTACATCTAAAGTTCATTTCAAAAGTTCAAAACAATAAAGAAATCCGAACAAATTCGGTTAAGCATGTAAATCAATACGGAAAGAGTGATATATTGGGAAATAATCAAGGTAGCATACCCACCAGCAATGGTAAATTCAAACCAGACGCACTCTATGAAATGGGTGAAATATGGATTAATACCTTCTGTAGCTATGGTTAAGGTGCAATGGATAAATCGTCGCGCCTTGGCTCAGTAAATATGAGAAGGTCAGGCAAGGTGGGCTCAAACACATAGTTAACAGAGAAGATGGTGATAAATTGAAAATTCCTAAACAAGTTAAAATGTACTGCAAATTCTGTCATGAGCATACTGATCATGAAGTAGAAAGGGTAAGGAAGAGAAAGGCAAGCGAATTAAAGCATGGTCAGAGATTATTCAGAAGAGTAACATCAGGATATGGAGGTTTTCCAAGGCCGAAACCCGAGGGCAGAGAAAAACCCACAAAGAGAGTCAGTATTAGATTCCGGTGCACTAAATGTAAAAGAGCATTAACCAGACCAACACAGAGGGCAAAGAAATTTGAGATATTAGAGGTGCATCAATGAGCGAAAAAACAAGCGTAAAGCTTAAAGGAGTGGGCAATAAATTTATCCGTTTAAAATGCAAAGAATGCAACAATGAGCAGGTAACTTATAGCAAAGGATCCTCCAAGGTGATCTGCAACATTTGCGGTTCTGAATTAGCATCTCCAACTGGAGGGCTAATAAGCATATCTGGAGAAAAAATTAAAGAGTATTAAAATGGCAAAAAACCTTCCTGAAACAGGGGATGTCGTAGTAGTTACGATCAGAAACGTAAAAAAATTCGGAGCTGATGTAACTTTAGACGAATTTCCGGGGACAGAAGGTTTTATTCATATAGCAGAGGTCGCAACTGGTTGGGTTAAATATATCAAGGATTATTTGAGGGAAGGTCAAAAAACTGTTTGCAAAGTACTTTCAGTTGATCCAACCAGAGGGAATGTTGAATTATCTTTAAAGAGGGTTAATGATCACCAGAAGAGAGCAAAAATTTCTGAGTGGAAAGATGAACAGAAGGCTAAAAAACTCATGGAGCTTCTCGCAAAGCAATTGAAGAAATCATACGAAGAGTGTATGACTGAATTTGGCAACGAGCTTCAGTTAGAATATGGCTCAATTTATGCTGCTTTTGAAGATGCAGCTTCTGGCGAAGATTTTATGCCTACTGTTAAAGCAAAGTGGAAAAATGCTTTTATCAAAATTTCAAAGGAGAACGTGACTCCACCCTTCGTTAAGATAGGGGGATATATAGAAGCCTATTCTCTTCAGCCAAATGGTGTGGATTTGATTAAGGACACATTCAAAGACATTGAAGAAGAAGAGGGTGTTTCAATACAATATGCAGGAGCCCCAAGATATAGAATTGTTGTTCGAGAAAAGGAATACAAAATGGCCGAAGAGAAACTAAAGAAAATCGTTCATAATATTACGGAAAAAGGTAAAAAAGAAAGTGTAGTAGTAGAATTTTCAAGAAGTAATTAGTCATGAAAACCCTTATTAGAAAGTGTGTAAAATGCGGCAAATATACAATGGAAGAGAAATGCCCTAAATGTGGTTCTCAAACTAGAAGTACAGACCCGCTTAAGTACTCACCTTCGGATAAATTTCAAAAGTTCAGGATCAGAGAAAAGGAGGAGGAAAATAATGGAGAAAATAGTAGTTAATGAAATTAAGATGCCGAAAACAAATAACCCAATACTTATTGGCGGATTACCGGGTATAGGCAACGTAGGAAAAATAGCCGCCGATTATCTAATAGATAAACTTTCAATGGAAAAAATTTGCGATATCTTTTCTCAATATCTTCCTCCACAAATATTCATTGATGACGAAGGCGTAACTCATCTCTCAAGGAATAGCCTTTATTATAAAAAAATAGACGGAAAAAAGGAGATTATCATTGTGACTGGAGATTTCCAGGGAACAACTCAGGAAGGACAATACGAATTATCTTACAAAATTCTGGAAATAGCAAAGAAATTAAACGTAACCACAGTGTATACTATGGGCGGATATAGCACAGGAAGAATTGTTGAAAAACCAAGGGTTCTGGGCGCAGTTACCGAAAAAAAGCTAAAATCAAAGATGCTGAAAAGCGGTGTTGTGTTTCCTAAGGGAGAACCGGGAGGAGGAATTGTTGGTTCTGCCGGTATTATATTAGGATTAAGCCAGGAAATATTTGCAATGGATGGAGGATGTCTGATGGGCGAAACATCAGGTTATTTTGCAGATCCCAAGGGAGCAAAGGAACTGGTTAAGGTCTTAACAAAACTTCTGGGTATTAAGGTAGACGTCAAGGATCTTGAATTAAGGAGCAAACAGATAGAGCAAATTACAGAAAAAATGCAGGAAGAAGCCATAAACAAAGGTCAAAAGAAGGACGACCTCGGTTATTTCGGATAATATCCCTTTATATATACTAAAAAATCCCTATAACTCAATCAGTTCCATATAACGCAAAGGTCATACGTAACATTTCTAAAAAAAGGAAGTTATCTCGTTTTTAGGGTCAACAATCCTCTCTAAAATCTCAAATTGATGGAAAAGAGTGTCACTCCTCATCCATATCTTCTTCATCCCCAACAAGATTGTTGTAAAGGATAACTGATAGATCCTCCATATATTGGTTGCCTTTAACATCTGATGATAAATTTGATAATGCATTTTCAGTAGCTGATTCATCTTCTTGATCATCGAGACCATAGTAAATTTTGATCAGAGTGTTTAGACTTTCTGGAAAACCTGCTTCATCAAGGAAAGTGGTAAACAATTTTAAATCCTGAGTAGTTGAAAGTATATCTATAAACATGAATGTAAGCAGAGGGTTATTCTTGTTCTCTCTATACTGTTCAAATCCAAATTGCTTTGCTTCATCATGCATTTTAAAATCAAGCAATAAGCTCCCTTTGATTAATTTATACCTTTCATTTGAATGATTAATAGAAATTGCTTCTTCGATGAACTTTATAGCCTGAACCGGTTTATTCAAAGCTGTTTCTATTTCTGAGGCCCTTTCAAGGTATCTTTGATCAGGCAGATCTTTTGTCAATTCCAAAGCCTTTAAAATGGATTTTTCGGCTGTGGGAATATGTTTGAGGTTCATATGCGACTCAGCCTCTACAAAATAAGCCTCTGCCTTTAGCTCCTCATTATCATTTATTTTGTTCAATTCTGAAATAGCCTCCCTCTCCCTGTTTAGAGCATTCAGCAAAGACGCTTTAATAATTATTAATTCCACATTGTCTGGATCATTCTTAATCGCTCTAATTATTGCCTTTAGAGCCGATTGCATATCTCCTTTCATTTCAAAGGCCGAGGCCAGTTTCGTAAGATATCCCGGATCATCGTCAGATTCATCAGAGCTTTTTTTAAGAAGTCTTATGGCATCATCGATCAAACCAAGGTCAAGCATAGCCGAACCTGCCAAAAAATTGTAAAAATGAAAATTGTTTATCTTAATTGCCCTGTTTGCCTCTTTTAAAGCCTCTTCCGGGCGATCCATTTCAAGCAGTATCATTGCCTTTAGAGCAATTGCATCTGCATCATTTTTTTGTGAGGTTAAGTATTCGTTTACTTTTTTAAGAGCACCATCAAAGTCATCTTGCTCAACATAGTTGAGAATTTCTGTCTGGATTTGTTCATCCATACCGGTCAGTTCATGGGAGAATATAATCATTTTAGAAACCATGGAAAAATGGTTATCTTCATTAAACGAGAGCGGGAACTCATTGGAAGAATATTAATGGCCGTGATTGAAATATGTATTTTTTGCTGAGAAATTAGAATACTTTGGGTTGTCAGATAGAAGTGAAGCAGATCGGTCAGTATATCGTTTCATATATGGCTGTGTCCCTATAACCCGGGTAATTGATCGGTGTGACATTATCCAGTGTAAAAGGGAGAAATCAAAAAAAGACTCTGTTAGAAAATGTTAAATTGGGAAATTGCACCCAAAAGATTAGAGAGATGCCAATGAATAATTCATGGGTTTGTCATAAACTCTGAGATGATTATTAATAAGGAAATTGAATTAAGGCTCTGAATGAATTCATTGTATCTCGTTCTGATCCTTATTGTTCTATGGATTATGGGATTGAACATACTTTCCCCTTATATAAACAGGACAAAGCATTTTCAAGTATATGTAGGGGCATTACTTCTCTGGAAATCAACGAAGAATCGTGGAGTGATGGATAGGGTAAAAGGAAAAAGTCAGAAAATTATCTTTTCCAAAATATCTGTTGTAATTGTTTTCATATTTTTCATTTTAGCCATGGCAGTTATGATTTACGGGGCCTATCTTGGCCTTACAGTTAAAAGTACCAGAAGTCTTTCACCAGCAGAGCTTCTGGGATTACCGGGGATTAACCCAATAATTCCAATTGGATATGGTATAATCGCGTTTGCGGTATCAATAATGATACACGAGCTATTCCATGGAATAACTGCAAGGAAACATGGGATAAAGGTCACATCTGTTGGAGTTATGTTTTTTATAGTACCTCTGGGTGCCTTTGTTGAACCGGATGAAGCAGAAATAAATAAGGCTGATCCAGTCATAAAAAGAAGAATAATCGCAGCCGGTCCAGCAATAAATGTTGTAATGGCACTTCTGGCTCTTTTTATTCTAGTAGGATCAATGGCCCCAGTTATGCACCAAAAACAGCCCGGAGCGTATATATTTTCAGTTGAGCCCAACAGCATTTATTCTAACGATAGCTTGGTAGGGATGGAATTGACTTCCTTTGGGAACTACAGTGGAAATTCACTTTTAAATTTGCCTTATAATTCTACATTAACTCCAGGGAAACTTTACAGTGGAACTTTTTTTGATGGTTCTTCATTTAAGAACATTTCAATTCCGGCGGGAGTAACTATTTATAGCACAATTTCAGGATACCCGGCAGCATCTAGCAAATTGAAAGCCGGATCAATAATAATATCAGTAGATAATAAAACAGTTTACAACCTAACAACTCTTTCAGATATATTTCAGAATGTAACGCCCGGGCAAAATGTATATGTTTCCACAGTCTATTATCATACCAGCCAGTCCGGGACATATGAAAACACAACAGTAGGGACAGTTTCAGAATATCAGTATTATAAATCTGTTGATCCTTCTGCAGCAACACCCAGTATGAAAAAAGTTGCATTCATAGGAATAGAGATCATATATTCAGGAATGAGTCTGGATAGTCTCAGTTCACTAAAGCAAGTAGTAAGCGGAAGTCTTACATACCAGGTTCCGTGGTACGGGTTTCTGGAAACTCTATCTTTGCCATTTTCTGGTCTAACCCCAGTTCCAACCTCACTGGCACATATGTATACAACTCCATTCTCCGAATCAGTCTTCTTTATATTTTTTAATATGTTATATTGGCTTTTCTGGGTAAATATACTATTGGCAATAACAAATGCACTTCCTCTGGTGATAACTGATGGGCATCAATTTTTCAGAGAATCACTTACCATATTGTCCAGGAGAAATAAGTTTGCATTTTTAAGAAATAAGAAAGTGTTTGACAACATAATCATTGGAATTAATCTAATAGTCCTGCTACTCTTTCTCTTAGAATTTCTGTCTATCAGCATATCATAATTTAAACGGAAAAGCTTCAGCATTTGACCGACTCAGAAGCGGGAACTGGTGTTAAACATGGTCGGGCATTCATTCAGAATGCCAAACAAGTCATCTTTATATCAAAGAGAGAACATTATGCGCCATTTCACCTTATGACTCCGCTGAAGTTATTTGTCAAAAATGGTTTAAGATTTACTGAATAGATTTGAATAATTCCGTTCTGTTGTCCTTAAAAAAATAACCAAAACACTGGAATTCCTGGTCAGGAATGAAAGAATATGTAAAGTGATATGATGGTGTGAAAGAATTAATAACATATTAAAGATAACCCGTCATTCGAAGGTAATAAATATGCCATTTCAGGAAGCTATTGAAAGAAGATTAAATAAAAAAATTTGCATGAGATGCGATGCCAGGAACCCCCTCAAGGCAACCAAGTGCAGAAAGTGTGGTTATACTGGGCTCAGGATGAAGGCTAAGGAGAGAAGAGGAGGACAGTAAGGGGCATTATTTGGAGGACATTAAAATTGCAATCCTTCGAATGGAAGGAACAAATAATGAGGAAGAGGTTTTCGTTGCTTTTAAAAACCTCGGCGCTAGCCCAGAATTTGTGCATATAAAAGAACTGGAATCCAAAAGGAAATCCCTCGAGAATTTTCAGGGTATATTTATTCCCGGCGGATTTTCTGCAGGAGATTACGTGAGGGCAGGAGTAATATTTGCTCAGAGGCTCATTAAAAGTTCATGGAAAGAGATAAGAACGTTCACAGAAGAAAAAAAACCATTAATAGGAACATGCAACGGTTTCCAAATTCTTTCTGAAATGGGTCTCCTTCCAGATATAAATGGGAAAGCCGAAAAATCCATGGTTTTATCTGTCAATAAATCAGGAAAATTTGAGTGCAGAACCACTTATATTAAATTTTCAAACAAGAATCCAATTCTCACTAAAGGGGTAAGTACGGGAACTATACTCCAGGTGCCGGTAGCACACAAGGAAGGTCAGGTTATGTTTAAAGATTCAAGCACGCTTGATGAAATAGTTCAAAATAATCAGATCTTATTTCAGTATACAGACAGCAATGGTAAATCTGGAGACTATCCTTGGAACCCCAACGGTTCTATTAATGGGATAGCAGGTCTATCAAACAGAGAAGGAAATGTTATTGGCATGATGCCTCATCCAGAAAGGGTTTTTGATATTTTCAACATGAGCGGAAGAGAAAGAGAGGGAAATCTCTCCACTGGTAAGATATTTTTCACTTCAATCATTGAATACATTAAGAGTAGGGCAATTTAGCTCTTTTAGACCAATATTAATAATTTTAACTCTCAAAATTCAGTTCCAAATCAAAATATCACATGTATATTAAAACAGGTTCATGTTTTACTTCTTAAATTAATTATTTTTATTAATTTTCATTAGTAAATCACGTGATTTTCTTTTAAACTCCTCCAAAGAGGAATCATTCACGATCATATAATCTGCTAGAGATATTGCATTGCCGATACCCCATGACAATTCCCGATCATCCCTGGAGACAAGTTCATCGTGAGTGTGTACATCATCAGGTCTATTTCTCCTTAATATTCTTTTAAGCCTCTCTTCCCTTTCTGTGTATATGGCAATAAGGATTAGGTCTGTATCCTTAGATTTAAAATATTCAAACTCTTCCAGATTTCTCAGCCCATCGATAATGTAGTTTTTCCCAGGCTTCATATCATCCCACACTCTTTTTGCCCATATTTCCTTTCCATATGTCTGGCGCTCTTTTGAGGCAAATTTACCTATTTCACTATCTATGGAAGGAATATTGTTGAGGTTTGCGTACTTCCTAACCTCATCGCCCATATGAATGTCGATCCAGCCCAGTGTCTTTGCAACTTTGATGAATTCATCCTTACCCGATCCAGGCATCCCTGTAACTACAATCATTGAATCTGTATGTTTGAAATCTATTAATCTGTTCCTTTGACTAAAGATAAACTTAATGCAATGTTATTAAAAAAACCGTTTCAACTATTCTAAAACGAATATATAAGGTTGAAAACTATTTCTATTCATTTAACATCTCCTGACAATGAAAACAGTTGATATCAGTATTACCATAGGAGGTCCACAAGGTGGGGGAATAGACACTTCTTCGAACATGATATCCAGAGCATTTGCGTACTCCGGTTATAACGTTTTTGGAGTCAGGGAATATCATTCCAACATTAAGGGGAGGCATAGTTATACCCATTTGAGGGTTAAAAAGGAAAGACCAAGGTCTCTGAAATATCCTTTGGATTTTTTAGTTGCGCTTGATCCGGACACGATCTTTGAACATATTGAAGATGTGGGAAAAGGAACCCGAATAATATATGATAATTCTATTGAGAAATCTGATCTTTCACAGGCCAGAATGATAATGAAAGATACCTCAGAGAGGATCAGGCAGGAACTGGAACATTCCGGCGAACAAATGACAGTGGCAGGAACAATAAGCCTTATGAAGAAAAAAGGAGGCATTGCAATTCCGGTACCGTTTTCTGATATAGTTCAGAAGGCAATTTCCGGCGGAGTTCCTTCAAGATACTATAACACATTAGGGGCAGCCCTTACACTTGCTATTTCCGGGGTCGACGTAAAATTTCTGGAAGAAAGCATAAGATTTGTATTTTCAAGTAAAGAAAAGGTAGTTGAGGAAAATGTCAGTGTTGTAAAAGCAGCATATGACTATTGTCAGGAAAATAAATTCAGGACAGATAATCTGGAAGAGATAAAGAGATCCCCAAGATTTCTCCTCACGGGAAATGACGGTGCCGCTATTGGAAAGATAATGGGTGGCCTCAGATTTCAGACATATTACCCCATAACTCCCGCAAGTGACGAAAGCACCATAATAGAGGAACACGAAGATCTGAAATGGATAGAATCAGAAAACTCAAAACTGGCAAAATCAGGTATTGCAGTTGTTCAAACTGAAGACGAAATATCTGCAATCGCCATGGCATCAGGGGCTGCAATTACAGGTGCACGTTCATCTACAGCAACAAGCGGACCTGGTTTTTCTCTAATGGCAGAGGCAATATCGTTCGCAGGTATTGATGAGATACCTATTGTTATAACTTTATATCAAAGAGGCGGTCCAAGCACAGGTCTTCCAACAAGGAACGGGCAGTCAGATCTGTTATTCGCCTTAAACACAGGTCATGGAGAATTTCCAAGAATGGTTATCTCATCAGGAGACGTTGAAGAGTGTATTTATGATTCGATGAATGCCCTGAACTACGCTCAAAGATATCAGCTTCCAGTGATACATCTTATTGACAAGAACCTTGCAAATACTTCGGATTTCATCCCTGAAATAGATTCAAAGAGGGTAAAGGTACCGCAGGTTGCAAGAATTGTTCATTCACCTGAGTGGAGAAGATACAGTCTTAACACAAATACTGGCATTTCCGAATTCGGAGTATTTGGTAAAGATATTTTCTGGATGACAGGCGATGAACATGATGAACTTGGTCACGTAACCGAGGATTCAGAGCTAAGAGACAAAATGATGGTAAAGAGGTTCCATAAACTGGAGGTTGCTGATTCAGAAATACCATTATCAGAAAGGGCGATACTTTACGGACCTGAAAGTGCCGATGTCACTTTTGTCACGTGGGGAAGCCAGAAAGGGCCAATCCTTGATGTAATGGAAATCCTTGGAAAAGAAGGGAAAAAGTGCAATCTGCTTTATCTTAAAATGTTCCAGCCATTCCCATCAGAATTTGTAAGTGGAATTCTTTCAAAGGCAAAAATGATCATTGACGTGGAAAGTAACATGCTTGGTCAGGCTGCAAATGTGATAAAGCTCAATACGGGAATAGACATTACAAGAAGGATATTGAAATACAACGGAAGACATATGACAGAAGATGAAATTCTGGACGCAACAAGAACAATTATGGGAACAAGCCAGAAAAAAATAGAAGTGGTGTTAAAACATGGTGCATAATTTTAAAACGGATTTGACAGTGGACTGGTGTCCAGGATGCGGCGACTTCGGTATCGTCACATCTATTACGCAGGCTCTTGCCGAACTGAATCTGGATCCAAGGGGAGTAGTTGCGGTATCCGGTATTGGTTGTTCTGGAAAGACTCCTCACTATCTCAACATTGCTGGAGCCCACACACTGCATGGGAGATCAATACCATATGCAACGGGCGTAAAACTTTCCAATCCCAAGCTTAAGGTAATAGTAACGGGTGGAGATGGCGATATGCTGAGCATAGGTGCAGGGCACTTTGTTGCCGAGGGGAGAAGAAACAGTGGCTTAACCATCATGGTATATGATAACGAAGTTTATGGTTTAACAAAAGGACAGGCAGCTCCAACAATGAGTCTTGGTGAACAGACCAAAAGTCTTACAAAAGCAAACATTTTTGGTAAGCTCAATCCAATAGCACTGGCCCTCTCAGCTGGATACAGCATGGTAGCAAGAGGTTTTTCATTTGATATGAAACAGCTTAAGGAAATTATAAAAACTGCCATAAATCACGAGGGTTCTTCTGTTATAGATATTCTGCAGCCTTGCCCAACATATAATAATATCAACACTATGGAATGGTACAAACAGAGGGTATACAAGCTTGAGGATGACAAATCATGGAATCCCATAATCACCCCAGAAGATAGCGCGGAGATATCAGGACAAAAGTTCGCTTCTGCTATGACCAAGGCTCTTGAGTGGGGAGATAAAATCCCAACGGGAATATTCTATCAGAACAAGGCAATACCGCCATTTACGAAGAGACTGGCGAAGAATGTACCCAACTATCTGGAAGTCACTCCGGCAGAACAGAGAGTATCCACACCTGATGGTTATACAGTGGTGGATCCAAAACAAACATTTGCGGATAAAATAATAGTGTGAGCCCTAAGAGATTAGGGTACCAATTTTTTTCTTCTTTTCTATTACATCTCTATAATTTTCGGGAATATCTCCTTTAATAACGTGGATCTTGATGTTAGCTCTGCGTGCAATCAGGAGAGATACGGGATCCATAAAAACATTACTTCCTGCGTTTTTATAACTTTCCAGGCTAAGAGATAGAGCTTCGCTATACGTGAGGTTTTCAAATTTTTTACTTCCTTTATTTGTCATGGGATCCTTCGAATAAACGCCTTCAACCGATGTGCCATTAATGAATTCGTCCATACCAGATGCCTCAGCAAGAAGCATTGCAACCGTATCAGTGGTGTGTCCAGGTATGGTTCCTCCCATCACCACAAATTTTCTATTTTTCCACACCATTAATGCCTCATCTACGGATTCCGGTATTACGTTTTCAACATCCTTGAGAAGATTGACAATTAATTCGGCATTAAGACGGGTTGCTTTTATTCCCACTCTATCCAGAAAATAATTGTTAATTCTCTCATTTTTGAGAGGTTCAATGTATCCTCTTGCCAGAGAACCGCCACCAACTACAATGCCACACTTTGAAAGTGACGGGATTGTTTCCAGCACATTTATGAACGCTTTAATAAAATTCATATTTACGCCATTTGAAGAGACAACAGATCCACCTAGTGAGATAACAATTTTTTCCATGATACGCAATTTCATCAAGGTTATATATTATTATAAATTTTCTTTCCAATGCCTACTGATGAGAAACAACTCAGAAAATACGAATTCAAGAAAGCCCTTGAAGAACTTTCAAATCTCAAGGGAAGAGGAACTGAGCTTGTTTCGCTATATATTCCTCCAGATAAACAGATATGGGATGTAGTTCAATACCTGAGGGAAGAATATTCAACATCCTCCAACATAAAATCAAAATCTACAAGGAAAAACGTTCTGGCAGCAATTGAATCCATAATGTCGCGTCTAAAATCATATAAAATGACCCCTCCCACTGGACTTGTTTTATTTGTTGGTCATGTTGCCACAAGAGGCGATCAGACCACAATGTATGCCCAGATAATTGAACCACCAGAGCCGTTCCAAACATTTATTTACAAATGTGATTCCCAATTCTATTTAGATCCGCTTCTCAGTCAATTAAAAACAAAGGAAATTTATGGTCTGATCGTGATCGACAGGAAGGAAGCAACCATAGGATTCCTCAATGGAACAAATATTGTAGCAGTTACAAATGAGCAATCACTGGTTCCTAGCAAACATCATCAGGGAGGTCAATCTTCCCGAAGATATGAGAGGCTTATTGAGATAGCTGCCCATGATTACTTTAAGAAAATAGGAGAGATTTGTAACAACACCTTTGTTCCAATTATTAAGGATATTAGAGCCATATTTATTGGCGGCCCTGGCGCAACCAAAAATTACTTTTTTGAAAAGGACTACTTAAGAAACGAGATAAAGAACAAGGTAGAGGAACTCTACGATGTAGGTTACACCGATGAATCAGGTTTAAGAGAGCTTGTTGAAAGAGCCGCGGAAACAATGAAAGATATGGATATTGCAAGGGAAAAGGATCTTGTGACTAAATTCCTCATGGAGATTAAGAAGTCGGAAGGAGGCCTGGGTATCTACGGTGAAAATCAAGTAAAGGAAGCATTGGAGAGAAAGGCAATTGACATACTCCTTATTTCGGATGGAATTAGAAGCACAAGATATTATTATAAATGCCCTGCCTGTGGTTTTGCGAAGGATTATGATAAATGGCTCGACGATGTTACCTGCCCAAACTGTGGTGCAGCAATGGATCTTGACCATGAAGAGGATCTGGTTAAAAATTTGTATGAATTAGCTGAGGCATCTGGAGCAAGAGTTGAGATAATTGGAGAAGACAGCGATGAAGGGAAGTTATTAAAGAAAGCCTTCAGCGGACTTGCCGGAATACTTCGATATGTCCCACAAAGGCCAAATTCGCAGTGAAAATAAAATCAGGAGTTCTCTCTCAATCCAATTTCGGAACTCTCTGTAATTCAATTACAAAAACATCCTTTCCCATCTTGACAAATTCGTAAGGTACCACATATCTTCCCTTAACATCCTTTTTGAAATGGGTTATTTTTTCGCCGGTTGGATTGATCAATAATTCAAAAATATCTCCAGTTTGATCATTGATAATGATATCATCAAGTCTTCCTATCATGGTGCCCTCACTGGTGACCAGTGGCATATCCATTAGCCTCGTAGCAAATTTTTTGTTCATGGATCATCATGGTATATATGATTAATATTTTTACCATAAACTGGTTTTGACATAGAATCGCATATTCTTCAACTTCAGGAAATCAGTATTTTTCTGATCAAAAAGTACGTAAATTCAGAATTTATAAAGAATTAAATATTAATTAGGAATAAAACTTAATGACTGTCAAAGTTGAAAAGTACATTATAAATATGGATTTTAGTCAGGGAGAAAGCGGTTATTCAGGAAATGAACAAATATCACTATTCAACGATTCACAAGTAATAGAAATGGATTCAAAAGGGATAGAAATTTTAAGTCTCAAGGTTAATGATATGGTCAATAAATTCGAGTATAGCGATGATAAAAAACAGCTAATTATAAGAGGAATTGAGTCTGGCAACTTAAAGATAGAAATTGGTTTCAAAAGATCGTTTTCGGAAAGTCTTTCGGGGCTTTACCTTGCTGGAACTGGGAGCAGCAGAATTATAACGACACAGTTTGAATCTACGGATGCTTCTAAGGCATTCCCCTGTTTTGACCGTCCCGATGCCAAGGCAGTATTTGAGATATCAATGAAAATTCCAGCAGATAAAGAAGCCATAAGTAACATGCCCATTAAGGAAGTAAAGAAAGACGGGGAATTCCATATTGTAGAATTTCTGCCTACACCAACAATGTCAACATATCTGCTCTACATGGGTGTTGGAAAATTCAGCACAAAATCAATAAAATACAAAAACGTCGAAATAACACTTGCAATACCTGGGGAAGAACTTAACAGCAATGATTTTCCGCTTGAAATAGCATCGAAATGCCTTGAATTTTATGAGAACTATTTTGGAATTCCATTCGAACTCCCAAAGGTCCATCTTATTTCTGTACCTGACTTTGCTGCGGGTGCAATGGAAAATTGGGGAGCAATCACCTTCAGAGAGGAAGCTCTCGTATGTAATGACAATACAGATCTGGATTCCAGAATAAACATAGGCGTAACCATAGCTCATGAGCTGGCACATCAGTGGTTTGGGAACCTCGTCACAATGAAATGGTGGAATGATCTATGGCTAAACGAAAGTTTCGCAACTTTTATGGAAATGCTTTGCCTGAACACAATTCACACGGAATATGATGTCATTAAATCAACATACCTGTCGCAAACAGTTTCATCGATGACAAGTGATTCTCTTAAAAGCACACACCCCATAAATGCAAAGGTAGAAAGCCCCGATGACATTCAGCAGATTTTTGATGAAATAAGCTATGGTAAGGGTGGAAGCATACTGAGAATGATCCATAATTATGTGGGGGACGAAAACTTTAGAAAAGGGGTATCAGCATATCTGGATAAATTCAAGTATGGGAACGCTGAAGGTTCTGATTTATGGAATTCCATAGGGGAAATTTCCAAGATGCCGGTAGGTGATATAATGTCTGACTGGATAAATCAGCCCGGTCTGCCTGCAATAAGGGTAACACCATCTGGTAAGAAGCTTAAACTGGAACAGAGGAGATATTTCATGAACGATCAGCATTCAGAACTTGTATGGAGGATACCCTTATCAGTTAAAGGATCTAAGGGAACCAAAAATGTTCTTATGGATACAAAATCAATGGAAATCAATAAAGGCGACTATGTTAAATTGAATTCGGATGGAAATGGGTTTTTCAGAGTTATTTACGAGGAGGACTTTTATGCGAATCTTAAGGATAAGGTAGAATTTTTCTCAGATATTGACAGGGCAGAAATAGTAAACGATTCCTATTCTCTTCTCTTATCAGGCAAGATGACTATTGACAAATATTTCAGAATATTGAATGATCTGATCCCCGGTGTGACAACGCCTGTTATAACTCTTGTACAGAGGAATCTTGATAACGCCATGTCGATTCTATTTGACAGGGAAGACTTCAGAAAAAAAGCCACTGGTGTGTTGAAAACCATTCTATCAGATCTGGGAGAAAAATCTCCTGATGAAGAGTCTCTGAAATCAATTACCAGAGAAAAAATAAGGGAAACACTGGCCTTATACGATCATGATTTCGCTGCTGCAAATGCAGTCAATTTCAGTGAGTATTTCAATACTCCACCAGAGGGAAGGCAGGCTCTCGCATTAGCGAAGGCAGCAATATCTGAAAATATTGAGGATCTCAAAACAACATATCTAAAGGCAAAGGACGACACTGATCGAAACAAACTCATCATTGCAATGGGATCGATGAAGGGAAAGAAGAATCAAAAGGCACTGATGAAAATGGTAATTAAAGGAGAGGTCAAAAGACAGGATTCACCTTGGGCTTTCATCTCACTCGTAAGAAATCCAGATTCAAGAAATTATATGCTTGGTATATTTAAATACATTATGCGTTCCATCAGAAAAGAGTTTGCTGGTAGCGGTTTCGGTGCACAGGCTATGCAGATTTCCATTCCTCTGCTTGGGATTGTTAATGAAAAGAAGACCAGGAAACTTGTGGCAGTTCTCAATGGGCCGGATGTATCGTTGGGAGTATCAAAGGGTCTGGAAATGCTTGATATCTATTTGAACTTCAGGAAATATAATTGAACAGTATAATTCATTCCATATTTTCTGTTTAGATATATTGCCATATTTTATCCTGCCACAGGTCGTATGATTCTTCAATTTCTTTTATTGGTTTCTTCTTTAATGTTCCATCTCTGAGCAGTTGATTATATCTGGTTATTACATCATCATAACTCAATCTGGAAATGGTATCAAAATGATCCTGTATCTTTTTCATGTTATGAGGATGGAGCCCATTTATCTTTGGTCCGGTATATAGAATCTTAAAAAATCTCTTATCCTCAAGCTTGACCTTAAAAATTCTCCAATCTATATTGAATTCATTGCTCATATCATGTCCTGTCAGATCGGCCAGAGCCTGAACCAGATCCTGATCTTCATTTCCTGAAGCAATCTGAAACGATATTTCCAAACCTTTATTCATGGGATTGAATGGAAAACAAAATATATCAAGATTATGAAAATGAAAGTTACTGGTATAAACCAGAAACTTCTACATCCTTCCTCTTTTCTCTCATGCTCTTGCCCATGTTGGAACTTATGGTGTTATAAAATTTCAAAACTTCCTCATCAACAGAAGGCTTTATTGCATTCATGGCATCCATAAAATCGGCCTGGGTCACCTTTGTTGCGTTTGGATCCTTTCTATAGGCAATCATTCCTGCTTCTCTGACAAGATTTTCAAGGTCCGCTCCAACATATCCATCTCCAATATTCGCGATCTTCTTCAGATCAACATCGGAAGCAAGTGGCATATTCTTTGTATGTACCTTTAAAATTTTCAATCTGCCTTCTGCATCTGGTGGTGGTATGTAGATCATCTTATCAAACCTTCCTGCTCTTAGCAGGGCGCTATCCAGAATATCTGGTCTGTTCGAGGCACCGACAACAACCACACCCTGCAGAACCTCAATGCCGTCCATAGAAGTAAGCAATTGATTTACTATTCTTTCGGTGACTCCTGAATCTCCAGTACTTCCCCTTCTTGGTGCTATGGAATCTATTTCATCAAGGAAAACTATGGTAGGAGCAACCTGCTTGGCTTTTTTGAATATTTCCCTGACGGCTTTTTCGCTCTCTCCTACCCATTTGCTCAATACCTCCGGACCCTTTACAGAAATAAAGTTTGCATTGCTTTCATTTGCCACAGCCTTGGCCAGCAGAGTTTTACCAACTCCTGGAGGACCATATAAAAGAAAACCTTTCGGAGCCCTAATTCCAAGGTTCTTGAAGATTTCTGGCTTCTGCAGAGGCAATTCAACACTTTCTCTCAATTCTCTCTTTACATCATCAAGGCCGCCAATATCATCCCAGTGCACATTAGGAATCTCAACCGTAACTTCTCTCAAACTGCTCGGTTCAATTGATTTAAGAGCCTCAAGAAAATCATCCTCTGTAACGGCCATCTTTTCCAGAATCTCTGTGGGGATTGGCTTATCCAGATCAATTTCCGGAAGATATCTCCTCAAAGAATTCATTGCTGACTCTCTTGATAAGGCTGCCAGATCAGCTCCAACAAACCCGTAAGTCATATCTGCTATTTCATCCAGAAACTTGGATTTCCTTTCCTCATCCATGCCAAGAGGCATTGCTCTCGAATGAATATTGAGGATTTCTCTTCTGCCCTTTTTGTCTGGAACTCCAATGTTAATCTCCCGGTCGAATCTCCCGGGTCTTCTCAGAGCAGGATCAACTGCATCAATTCTATTTGTTGCTCCGATGACTATTACATGTCCTCTTTCCTTGAGTCCATCCATTAGTGTAAGAAGCTGTGCAACAACCCTTCTTTCAACTTCTCCCTGAACCTCTTCCCTTTTGGGTGCGATTGAGTCGATTTCATCTATGAATATAATGGAAGGTTCCTTGTTTTCAGCTTCAGTAAATATTTCCCTGAGCTTTTGCTCACTTTGCCCGTAATATTTACTCATTATTTCCGGACCATTAATGGAATAGAAATTTGCACCTGATTCATTCGCCACTGCTCTTGCTATTAATGTTTTACCGGTTCCTGGAGGACCATAAAGCAAAACTCCCTTAGGTGGTCTGATTCCAAGTCTCTCAAAAAGTTCGGGATGCTTTAATGGCAATTCTATTATTTCCCTTACTTTCCCAAGCTGGTCTGATAAACCCCCAATATCTTCATAACTTATTCTTGAAACATCTTCGAGAACCTCTGATGCAGGTTCCTCTCTGATCTCAATCTTGGTAATTTCTCCTATTTCTATTGGAACTTTGGAAGGTGTTGTCTTGATGACTTTGAATAATAAACCAGAATGGCCAGCAAGGGTCAAACCGGGAACACTTATATTGTCCTGCTCCAGCATGGGTCTTCTAATCAGGGCTTTCTGAACAAAATCATCTATGCCCTCACCGAATCTGACTCTCTGATCTTTCCTTATAATAGGGGCCAGGACTACCTTTGTTGCTATTTCAGTCTTTACTTTTCTTACCTTTACTTTTTCCCCAATGGATCCACCGCAGTTGTTTCTCAGGACGCTATCTATCCTCACAATACCTTTATTTTCATCCTCGGGCCTTGCCCTAAAAACTCTGCCCACGGTTTTCTTCGTTTTTTCTATTTCAACGACATCTCCTATTTCTGCACCCAGTGCTATTCTGGACTCTTCATCAAGCCTGACCCTTGACATACCGGGATCTGTGGAATTTGCCTCTGCAACTCTAAGTGTAATACCGTCTCCATAAGCGTAACTCATACCCCAATATCGTTTATTACCTATTTTAAAATTATGAGCTTGTACATGCAGTTTTTCATTTGAGTTGATTCTCTTAAAACGTTGGAAGATAGGTAATAGATATATCAAGGTCTACAATTAAGTTTACATGAACCAGAAGTTTGACGTAATTGTTATCGGTGCCGGTATCTCAGGGCTGTCTACCGCTATGCATGTCAAAGAGGACAATCCAGATCTGTCCATTGTTGTGCTTGATAAACAGAACACTTATGGACAGGGCAATACGGGGAAAAGTGCTGCCGGCTATAGAGATATTTTCAAAACAGAAGTTAACAGAAAATTGGCATCATCATCTATTGAATTCTATAAAGACATTCAAAAATCTAAAGGATTTGATGTGGGAATGCACTCAAGTGGTTATCTCTTTTTGGTCGGAGATGAATCGCCTATGGATTTAATGCTGAATGAGCTATCCCGTGTAACAAAGATTGAAAAAGTAGAAAAGGATGAAATTAGGGATTCACTAAACCTCCGTTATGAAATTGATTCTGAACAATCCAGATTAATGAATCTTCAAGGGTATGATAAGGGATATCTTGGTAAAAATTGTGGTATTATCGAACCAGAACTGGTTGCAGATTATTATTACAGAGAGTGTGTTAGATTAGGAATACAATTTAATTTTGGGGTAACTGTATCAGGCATCTCATTGGTTCCCGTGAATCCTCTTGATTATCCGGGGGAGCCATTTATTTGGCAGGATAAGAAGGTTGGGGCGATTGATACTAATAAGGGGACATATGAAGCCGATGAATATATAATGGCCGCTGATGTTTATACAACAGGGTTACTTGACAAAACGGGTATTGATGGTCATGAAAGACCGAAAAAAAGGCAGATTTTTCAGGTAACAAATGAAAAGATAAGGGATATGCTTTCCCGGGAGATACATACAACGGAAGGAATAATGCCGTTTACCATATTACCTTCTCACGGGGTGTTTCTCAGGCCCGCACCCAAATTCCACTCCATGTGGATTGGTGTTGCAGATGATCTTGCACGGGATTTCTCATTTACCGAGGATCCACAGCCGGAGCATGACTTTTACGATAACAGCATTTATCAGATTCTTACAGCATATTCAGACAACTTCCAAAACGCAGAATTGACAGGGAACTGGGCCGGATATTACTCATACAATACAGCAGATATGACCCCGAACATTTTCAGGGAGATCAATCTCACTGTTATTTCAGGTACAAGCGGAAGTGGAATTATGAAGGGAGATGCCATTGGAAGAGTAGCTTCTGCTGTATTTTCCAGAAAGGATAAGGCAAGATTATACAATAATATAGAATTCAATGCAGCGGATATTGGCGTTAATCATAGAAATGTAAAGATGGAGCAGCTCATTCTTTAAATTTTTTCAATATTCCCATTTCTTTATTAAATCTCTTGAATCAATGACTTCAGCGGTCATGGAAATAAATTCAAGAGCCGTAAAAAACATTCTCTCAGAGTAAGTGGAGGTTGCATCAGAAATAACGACTGGGATAAACCCGCTATTGAATAAGATCGCTGTTGTTATGAGAATCTCTAGATCCGTGGTAAAACCACTGATCATAATGATTTTTCTGTTAGCTGAATTGATTGCTTTGAATATATCCGGGTCAGTCAAAATATCTATCTTTTTAGTTTTAAATCTCAGGGCAGGTATATAGAGATCTGTAATCTCTGAAAATTGCTTTATGAATTCCGCATGCTGAGGACTAACCGGAGCCATATTTCTCTTTCTACGAAGATGCTTCTCAGCACCATATTCCCGGGATAAATGATCCATGTCTTCCATAGAAATGCTTATCGTGGGGATATTGTATCTTTTAAATGCACTGAGTATGTATTCATAAGCCCCCAAAAATTCCATTTTACTAAACACATCCTCAAAAGTGGATTTGTTAATATTCAAAGAAATATGTAATATATTTTCTGGATTCGTGAGGTTCTCTATATTCACAACAGGATCAAGAAGATGATAGTTAAAAGCATATGAGTTTTTCTCACAACATTTACGTTGACGCAGTATCCTTCAGGTATCTGATGCATTCAGTCTATTGTATCTATATAATTATTTCTGCAGCATATTATTTCGTGATAATATTTATCTGTGAATCATTCACACTGTGATGAGTTACTGAAAGCTGCCCAATGATATTGTTCTCATTCAGAATGGTCTCTGTCTTGTATCTGAAATGTTCCAATTATTCTTTGTTGCCCATTCACCATTCTTTGATCTGCGGGTCTTTGAATGTTTCAATATGCTGATCCTTTTGGTCGCAATCAAGTCTATTATTTCAATAAATACTAGGCCGATTCTTTTCTGTATTTTATAACCTTCCCGAGAAATACCATGTTGCGTTTCTATCCGGAACTTTCTTAGAATAACTCTATAAACAAAGGATCGATAATTGATCTCAGCTAAGGCACTCCATCTTCAATTCTGTTGTAATGTATCTATACTCCAACGGTGAAATTCCTAACATTAGATTTTTTATCATAATTTCAGATTTCTCCAATATGTATTAGTGTTATTGTCATTGATCTGGTACAGCAATGACCTTATATTTTCAATGTCAATGGGATATCATATACAGGTGGGATGTTCACCTTATATTTCAAACTCATTTCAGAGCTCAGAAATTGCTGTTTAGTAACGGTTCATGTTATTGATCATTAGGATTTGAAAATGATTAGTTTGGATGTGTTTTGATTCCGATCATGCATCATTTTCTTTAAATTGAATTATAGTTTTTTCAATATGTCTATATACTGATACTTTCTCTAATGCACATGTATAATTATGTACTCATACCCGGAGCATGGCTTGGAGGTTGGGTATGGGAGAATGTTTACCGTATACTTGAAAAGAGTGGTCACAATGCCTATCCCATAACGCTTACATGTATGGGATAGAGAGTTCATTTAGCATCGCCTGAGATAGGCATGAAATCGCAATCGACGATGTGCTTAACGTTATAAAATTCAATGATCTTGAAAACATCGTACTGGTTGGACACAGCTTTGCTGGGAAAGTTGCCGCTGCTGTTTCAGACAGGATTCCAGAAAAAATCAGAATGACAGTTTATCTTGATTCGTTCATGCCTGTTGATACTCAGGGACCTCAGGGAAGCTTTGATACACAAGAATTTGGTCCACCTGAGGAAGGATCATTTGTGATCCCTTTTTCAGAAACAGTCCTTGATAATATTGGAAAAGATGTCAAGGGAAAAAATAAGAAATGGATGCTTGACAAATGTACTCCTTGGCTAATAAAGCTTGCTACAGATTCAATTATTCTCACCAATTCACCACACCATATGAAAACAGGATACATTTTTTGCAAGTTGAGCGGTAACCCAATAGAGGAGATAATTCAAGGGAAATGGGGGGAGATTAGTGGCCCCTACCGTATAATGGAGACTGGGCATTATCCTATGGTAACAAAACCTGATGAACTTGCGAAGTATCTTCTTGAACTCCCAGAATTATAATATATAGAGTGGTCCACTTTGCCGATTTGACATAGAATTTCAAAACATGGGGTAATCAAATATAATTAAAATCCTGCTGAATATTCTAGATTGGCTTTATTCACTGAAGAATGCCTCCTTCAGGGTACATTTCAAATATGATTATATTTATAGGTTTCAAACACACAAAATTTTTTTAAAAATCTGGGGAGGTTATAAAGATTTCTAGAAGTAATTTTTCTTTATAGTATATACATGCATATATATGATTATTAATCGAAAAATTTTTTTTTGGATTGATCAGTTTTTTTAATTTCGCTTCTTGGAGAAAGCCCCTTTTACCACCACACACAAATATTAGTATCTTTCATATATTGCTGTTTAATCCCTATAACTAAGCGGAGGTTGTCGAGCTAGGTTAAAGGCGATGGATTTAGGGTCCATTCCCGTTGGGGTTCGCCGGTTCAAATCCGGCCCTCCGCATTTTAATTGAAAAAAAAGGAATGAAAGAAAATCTAAATACGGGTGGAAAATATTCAACCGCCGTTTTTGGAAAGTTTTCAACCGCCATTGACACTACTGGTACCATAGGTATTTATCAACCAAAAGTTGACAATTGCGAATAATCCAATAATTTTTATATTCACACGGTTATACTGGCACATAGAAGCCATTCATCTCAGATGAATCTCTGGAAGTAATTTTATGGAGGTAGTTGAGGGTCAAGAAGATCATCCATTAGGCAGGTTTCTTGCTTCCAGATTCATCACCTCGATGGCATTCGAAGTGTTTGTTGTCTACTACGTGTGGTACTTT
>JAKATR010000005.1 GCA_021818675.1 Thermoplasmata archaeon
CTTTGATCCTCGGTCTAACATCAATAATGTATGAGGGCTCTATTACCTACCCTGCCCCTGATAGGATGTGGGAAATTATTGAACGATACAGGGTGAACATTCTCTACACATCGCCAACTGCCATAAGAACACTGATGCGATTTGGAGAAAAATACCCTAAAATGCACGATATTTCCACGCTTAAGGTACTCGGTACTGTGGGAGAACCAATCAATCCTGCGGCATGGAAGTGGTATTATGAAATAATAGGAAAATCAAATTGCCCTATAATAGACACATACTGGCAGACGGAAACCGGCGGTTTTGTAATCTCTCCATCATTTGGATTAGGACTGCCACCGCTAAAGCCAGGATCTGCAACTTTTCCTATGCCCGGCATCGATCCGGTTATCCTCGACGAGAGTGGAAATGAGGTTAAATCCGGAGAGAAGGGGTTCATAGCATACAGAAAACCATGGCCGGGTATGTTTCTGACTCTGAATAATGACCCGGATAGGTTTAAGAAAACATATTTTGAAAGGTTCAGGGGAATGTATTATTGCGGAGATTATGCCCTGAAGGACAAGGACGGATACTACTGGCTACTTGGAAGAGCTGATGAAGTTCTTAAGGTTTCAGGCCACAGACTCGGCACAATTGAGATAGAGGATGCCCTGATTTCATCAAGAGAGGTCGCAGAGGCGGCAGTATTTGGAAAACCTGATGATATTAAGGGGGAAAGCATTGTTGCATTTGTTGTAATCAAGGATGATTTTAAAGGAACGCCTGAGATTGTTGGAACCCTAAGGAAGAGAATAAGGGAAGAACTTGGACCAATATATGTGCCCGATGAAATACACCTTGTAAAAAATCTGCCAAAAACAAGAAGCGGAAAGATAATGAGGAGGGTTGTTAAAGCGGTGTTTCTGGGACAGTTGCCAGGAGACATTACCACACTTGAAAGCTCGGCTTCCGTTGATGAAATTAAGGATGCCATATCAGAGTTCAGGAAAGAAAGTAATAGATAATTAAAGGAAACAGGACTTTCAAAAAAAGAATTTGAAGGATAATAATAAGCGAATTGATAAGCAAGAAGAATCCAGTAAGATCGTTCAATGAATTTAAGTTCATAATATAGATTATCAAGTTCAAATAATGAAAAAATGAAGATCAGGATAGAAATAAGATTTTGATGACTGATATAATACGCTCATTTGATTTTTGTGAATCAAATTTTCTGACTCAGGTGCTAGATTCATCACGCTGGATAGGTTGAAAGTGGTTTTGTTAAATGGAGGTGAGGAAGATCAAATGTACTTACACATCATCATATAACACTTACTGCTCAGCAAAGCAGAGAAAATCATAGAACATAGTGCCTAATGGTCAGGGAATTTAGGAAATTGATTTATTTGGAAATTTTCTATATCCTGAAGGGTTCAGATTAAGGATTTGTGATAATACATCAAGTTACTCCAGCTGAAGTTTCATATGATTATCATGTCAAGGTCAGTTACCTTTGCAATCTGTATAAAATCTCGATCAAGTGTAGCTATTTTATCTGTTCCTGTTTCGATCGCAATGCCAGCTATCAGAGTATCTAGTGCATTAATTGGGAGACCTAGCTTAAACAGGGTTCCCATTATGCGAGAAGCTTCTTCGACAGAGTTCTGATAAAGTGGAAATACAATAGATCGCCTGAGAAAAGCCCTAATATTACTCTCTTCAACTTTCATTCCTTTGTGATATATTGGGGTAAGTAGTTCATATTGAGAAATTACTGTATTGTATACGCTCTCCCGATTACTCTCTATTTCCACCACAATAGACTTGGTTTTCATTCCCCCCTTTTAGGAAATCTATTATGGCTGAAGTGTCGAAGAGAATCGTACCCTAATATTGGCTCCATTTCTAATTGCTTTTAAGTCCGTCTCAATCAGTTCCAGGCCCTCGGATTCAGATAATGAGCTCCAAAGAGGCAAGAGACTTCCTTTCCCTTTCAACAACTCTTCTATAGCATCGCTAAAGCTCTCGTCAGGCCCCTTTACTTCTTTCAATTTTTTGTATACGTCTTCTCTAAGCGCAATGTTTTTAGTTGACATATGTAGATACACATACATATCTACATTCTAAAAATCTTTGCTGCCTTCTCCCTGATTTGAATCGACCTTAATCACATCTGTTTTTGTAAATAGGATAAAATGCTTCCTTGGTTTGGAATGGCCTTGAATGAGTTCAAATTCCCTGTTAGGATAAGGGATAATGGCGTGTCACAAAGGTTGAACACATGCGGCATCATAGTAATGAATATGTCCTTTCAGGATATCGCAAGAGGGATGCTGATGAAAAGCTATTCATGTCATCGAAGACATTTACAGTAGGAGAACCGGTAAGGGTTCACGGCATGGATGCAACGAGACGGGAGATGTTCTTGAATCTCATTTCAATAGCTATCTGGGCAAGAATCCTGACAAAAATAAGATCATCCGGACTACTGAATAAATACTCTGTGGAGAAGATAGTGCTGGATCTGCATAAGATGAGAAATGTAATACTGTAGAACGGAAAAGAGTTCGCGATGGAGATTACCAGGAGGCAGAAGGAAGTTCTGGAATCATCAGGGGTCAAGCCTGAACATATGTATGCATTTATAAGAACTGAGGCTATAGTTTATTCAATGAAAATATTATTTATAGCATGATTCGGACCAATTCCAGATGACCTGTCTCCATCCAGAAAACTCTATGCAGAGGATCTTGAGATCAAATTTAATGAATATAACGGAGGATATATGCATGCCCAAAATCTAGAGGGTTCAAAAGGGTTCGCTATTTGGCCGCTCTCTCTTGCGGCGGAGGATTGCTTCGGAACTAAAATTTGGCCAGTAGATATCCCTCAACCCCAAGCATGGCTAGAGTTTTAAGTAGAGGACATTAAAAAAGCATCGGAAGAGATGAAGAGAAAGGGATATAGGCTACTGTCATACTCCTTTGAGGAACCATATGGCCAGATTTTCTCACGATTCTTGAGTCCAGAAGGAATATTGGTGGGACTTGTAATCACCCCTTGGTTACGTGACACAACTATGGAGTCGCCTTAAATGGGCGTTTGCAGGCCATCTGGCAAACTCTAGATAATAAGCAAGAAAAGAGGATGAAAGAATTGCTCTGTCATCAGTAAACACGACAGTTTGTAAAACCTTCAAAGAACATTTATTAAGTTTAGGGGTCAATTTCCCATGAAAGATGTTATAGTGGTTTTCTAAAAATCCTCACCGAAACCATTTTTCATGACCTAATGATAAATATACATAAGCCTTTACCATAACGGATTATCTGAACCGTAGAAGGAAATCGAATCCCCCGATGATCCGTTAACCGGCGTATCTGACCGCATCGATTTTGAAAGTATCAGACCCATTCTTGCTGATCTTTTCAGCAATGACACAGACAGGAGAGGAAGTCCAAATTATGATCCAGTGCTTATGGTGAAAGCCCTCTTACTGCAACAATGGTGCACAATAGAATAAAATATTTTTTATGGAAGTGCTGTATATAAAAAAAGGTCTACAGTTTCAGCACTTTCAGGGTTATCTATTTGGAGGATATTGGATAATCCCATAAGAAATTAAAAATTTCATACACAACAAAAATAACAACCACGATATGTCAGAAACTCAATATTTTGTGAACTAAGCCACCGGGGGGATTTGAACCCCCGACCTGCTGATTACAAATTACTTCAATGAACTACATATGACAGCAGAAAAGGGGGCGAATAAATGTCCATTTCCCAGAAATCTTTACCAAGTTCTTAAGACATAAATAATTATAAGTTTTGATGAATGAAATCCAGGCCAACACTTCCATTGAACTTTCTTAATATTTATTGGTTTCTATGAAAGTCTCTTTATCCATCAAATGCCCAGTTTTAAAATTGGAAAAATACAAATCTTTCCATAATAATAAAGTAAGTGGGAATAGATAAGTAGTTGTACAAAATATATAAATAATGGGAGCAACCATAGTAAAGATGGACAAAAATGTGTCAAAGATTTTTGATATTAAAATAAGGCCATATTCAGATGATGATATGTTAGTTCTCGAGAAGACTCTCGGGGATCCATCCCAGATGATTCATCTCAACGGGCCGGAAAATCATGAGAGACTCGAGAGACGTCATGAGGAATACGTAAGAATGTCCATAGACCCCATTGCCGGCTGCATGTACACAATTACAGTTCATAGTGGTTCAGTACCCGTTGGTCATACGGGGTATTGGGAAACAGAGTGGAATGGAGAGAAGGGATGGGAAACAGGCTGGTTTGTTATTCCTGAATTCCAGGGAAAGGGAATAGCAACTGCTGCAATGAGAATATTGATAGACCAATTGGCAACATTAAACATAGATTCTGTTTTCGCATATCCTTCTGTGACCAATGAGGCCTCAAACGCAATAAGCAAGAAACTCGGATTCACAGTAATCGAAGAGATGGACTATGAATATCCGCGCGAGAGTGGGAAATTATTGCGATGCAATGTATGGAAACTTGATTTGATAAAGTACCGGGAAAATAAGGCAGTCCAGTAAAACAATACGCCTGAAGTTGATAATTTCCTTGTATCACTTCAGGTATAATTGTGTATAATTAGGTGGGGAAAGAATCACGTTGGTGTTATGATGAGATTTGCTTGAAAATAGTGAAGAAATGAATGGTATCGCATGTGTGAACTCACAGGAATGTAAAATCTTGAATCACAACAAAAATAACCGCATTGAATCTGTTAGAAAACCACTATTATCAATAATAAGCCACCGGGGGGATTTGAACCCCCGACCTGCTGATTACGAATCAGCTGCTCAACCAGCTAAGCTACAGTGGCGGAACTCACAAAAGTGATTCTATTGCAATACCTGAAGGAATCTTAGGGTAAAAATATGTTGACTTTGGCGGCATGATCTCTCCGGCAAGAACTTCATTCATAAACTCCTCCTTATCCCAGCCAGGCATAAGAATTGCATATGATGCATTTTTTCTGTCAACTGAATTTATTGCAGTAGCAACGTCATTGGTATACTCAATGAGACTGTCCTTTGCTTCCTGACTCAAGTTAAGAGTTCTTCTAAAAACGAAGTAATCAACCAGGAATGGAGATGATAACCCTTTAAGGTTCCCGTCAAGGAATTCCTTTTTGATATTTTCCTTAATTGGTATCAGCGTGTTGAATCTGCCATCGTATAACACGATCTCTCCATCAGAGTGGTAATTGTTCATTGTTTCCACTCTGAAAACATCTGAAATGTTTTGCAATATGGAAGTCGTAGTGTGTTTATTGTCTTTTACTATCCTATGAATTCCACCTATTTTGATAGCCCTCTCATAGACGGATGTAATGTATGTTAAGGAATATCTCCAAAAGTCTCTTTCTGTTTGGTTATTAGCAGATTCCAATAGATCCTTTGAAGCTCTTATTCTGTGGTGGCCATCCGCAATAACTGAATTTTTGCCTCTTAATATATCTTGAATTTTAAGGAGACTTTGTTCTTCCTTTATAATATATATATAATTTTTTACACCTGTGGACTCTTCGATAATTTTATCAGGCAATTTTCCAGAAATGAGCCTGTTAAGTGTCTTTTCTAACTGATTTTCAAATGAAATCAGAAAAACTGGCTCAAGTTGGCTCTTAAGTGCTTCCATCAACTGACGTCTCTGTATTACATAAGCTTCAATGGTTTCTTCGTGAGGTTTTATTGTAGATGTCTCAGATATAAGGTCTGTAAGGCAGATAACCCCCAGCCTCTGAAATGTTTCTGAATTGTGCTTAAAATACTGGGAAACAACTATCATAACCGAATCATCGGTTCTTACAAGTACTCCCTCAGAAATCCATCTCTTCAGCAAATTGTATGAACTTTCATTGCTCCAGGTAAGTCTGCTTAAATGAGATACATTGTAAGGTATCTTTAGCAGAGCTTTTTCCTGATCTTCTGGAATGGTATCAAATGGAGGCGACACAACATTTTCCAGATTTTTATTGTATAAGAAAGGCTTAAACGGTTTAACTATCAATTTATCTCATTACCTTAAGATTGAATTGAGCTCATTTATATCATCCATATATCCATCCTCACCCTTTGGGGTTTCAAGGATCATTGGTTTCCCCCTTATTTCTTCATCGAAGATAAAATTCCTGAATCCATCAAGACCAATAGTTCCCTTTCCAATCTGTTCATGTCTGTCTATACCTGACCCTTTGCCTTTTTTTGAGTCATTCATATGAAAGCCAAGAAGATATTTTGCACCAATATTTGATTTTAAATCATCCATTGTTTCTTTATATCCTTCAGGAGAAACAATATCGTAACCTGCAGCCCATACGTGGCATGTATCAAGGCAAACGCCTATCTTATCTTTCAACTGAACACCATCTATGATTGATGCAAGTTCCTGGAAGGTTTTTCCCACACTGTTTCCCTGTCCTGCTGAATTCTCAATTAAAACTTTAACATTCTGGTCTTCCCTGATTACAGAATTGAGGATTTCAACAACATTCTGAATTCCTCTTTCTACTGAAGCTTCTTTCCTTGATCCCGGGTGGTATGTTAAAAGATCTGCCCCTAATAAATCTGCCCTATCTATCTCAAGGGATAGACCTGCTCTCACCTTTTCCTTTAATTCCGTATCACTGGTGGCACTATTGAGCAAATAAGAAGCGTGAATCATGACACTTGATATGTTCTTTGTCTTTCTCGACTCCTTAAATAAGTCAATCGCTTTCTTTTCAAGAGGTTTGGCATTCCACTGCATTTGGTTCTTCGAGAATATCTGGAAAGAACTGAATGAGAATTTTGCAGCTCTTTCCGGAGAAAGTTCAATTCCACCGTTTGTTGAAACATGCCCCCCTAAATTGATCATATCCGTAATTTTTTGTGTCATATCAAATTAAACAAAATTACTTTTTACATAAAATATGTATTGTAGTTTTCAACCATCATTACCTCATATTTGTTTTCTTAAATTTAAGATATTATGAAAGCTCATCTTTCCTCTCTATTATCATCTGTATGAACTGGTATACATGCATTGAAAGACCGGGATTATCAGAGAATCCACAAGCGTCAAGTTCTGCCCCAGCAATAAGTGCCTTTGATCTATCTACAACAATGTCCGTGGCAATAAGACCTTCTTTTCGGAATACTTTTGCATTCTGCGGTACCCTCTTGTTAGGCGGAGTAACAAATATTACATTTACTCCTCTTTTCATGGCATTGTCCAGATTCTTTTTTAATTCTGTTCTTATGTCTTTTACCCTTGGAGTACAAATTATTATTTCCTGCTCAGCGAGATTGATTAGTTCTGCAAGTTTTTCAAGAACTACATTCTTGCCATAAATGGTATAGATTAACTGCGGATCACCCTTAGAAGGCATAATATCCTGCAGTTCATGAAGCTTTGAAAAGAGCTCCCTCATTTCACCCTGAAATCTCTTTTCTATTATATCAAGATCCTCCAATTTAAACATTTTTGGCCTCCCTTCGGTTTCCCTGGCAAAGCCTTTTTGAACCAGTGATTCCATTACTTTATACGCAGATGTTCTTGGTATTTTAGCTGTATCGGCAATGGTATCTGCATTAGCAACGTTATGATAAACCAGTGCAGCAAAACCCTGAGCTTCATAGGAAGATAAACCCAGAATTCTGAGCATTTCAGTTATTTTATCTATTCTGTCGGCTGTAGCTTCCATTGCTAATGATTCATTGTTAATTAATAGTCTTTACGATTTAC
>JAKATR010000055.1 GCA_021818675.1 Thermoplasmata archaeon
TGTAATTGTGGGATATTCCGACTTCAAAATTATGAAAATCCGCTCCTCATAATGATAGCGAAAAACGTTAAATCTTTGATTTACTACTTGTTTATTGGCAGAACGACGAAAAAGGACATTTGCAGACTTGGGTAAATACATCAAAAAATCTCCGAACCCCGCATGGATTATGCTTGCAGTTGCCCTTGGGTTTCTTGGCGTTTATATCTATACGATGAATATTTACCTTGCAACGCTCATAGTAATCGTTCCATACTCTCTCAATCTGGCTCTTGACCAGCTAACTTTTAAATCTACAAAGACCATTTTTCCCCTAAGGAGAAACATCACATCGGTTGCCATCACATTGTGGTTTTACATCTTATTCTCAGGGATTCTTATCATCATTTTCCCGTGGCTAAAGTTTCAGGCAATTCCTCTTGGAATTAGCTTTACGGCCTTTTTCAGATATCTTGTTTTATACATCTATTTTTCAAAAAAGCCTTATGTTAATGTGTTTGCATCGCTCTATTTTTCCTTATGTCTTATTCCAACATTCATCTATCTTGGTCTTTTCGGCCCCATTCTTGAAATAGTATTTTTCTCCTTGTTTTCTGCAATTCTGGCAGCATTCTTTGTGGAAAAATCAACAAAAAAATTCAAGGAACGTTATGGGGAGGAACCTACAGATCTGGTAAAATTCTTTCTTCTTCACGGTTTTGACCGAAGGTACAATGAGATTGGTGAACGATTTTTCAAGAGGATGTATAATCAGAACCGAATCGTACCGGTTAAAACCATAACTTTACGTGAAAGATCGGGTAGTCTGAAGACGGTCATGGTCTTCCCCTATATTCACCCGGGACCATTTGGAACCGTGGGATCAAGTGATCTGCCAATCAGACTTCAGAAGCGTTTGTATGAACTGAAATGCGATCTTATGGTATTTCACACCACAACCACAAATGATAACAACTGCTCAGGTGAGGAAGATATCGCGGCAATAGCTGAAGGTATCAAAAGAGCAATGTCGTCAGGGGAAAAGGCTGAATTTATGTCCAGAGTAAAGAGGGTAAATGCGTCCAAATACGCCATTTCCATATTTAGATTCGGTGATTTCGGGTTTGGGGCTATTCTTCCTGAGCGTGATCCCTTTGATGATGTTTCGCTTCCGGAAGGGAAGAGGATAATTGAAGCAGTCAAAGATTCTGGGGCCAGTGATTTTGCAGTAATAGATGCCCAGAGCAATTATACACGGGGAGTTCTGGAGCTGATGGATTGTTCACCATTGATCAGACCATTTCAGAGAGAATTTCATCGAATGGAGTCCAAATATCCAATTATGGCTGGTTATGCAAGGGGTAGTTACAATATAAAATCACTTGGAGAAATGGGTATTCAGATCCTGACATTCAACATTGATTCTTCAATAAGCGCAATAATTCTCACGGATTCAAATAACATCACATCCGATCTGATGATGAAGATCAGGGAAAATTTGAAAGATATGTGCAAAATCGTTGAAATTTACACAACAGATAACCATGTTGTCAACGGTAGCACACTTGATATGAACCCGCTTGGAGAAAAGGATGATCACATGAAACTGGTTGACAAAATCAGAAATATAACCGAGCTGAGCATTGCTTCCATTACCGAATGCACTTCAGAAATGGGGAGCGCAGATGTAAACGTTAAAATGGGCTCAGAGGAGAGTTATCAGGAGCTTCTGGATACAGTTTTCTCATCTGTGAAAGTTTCAAAAAGACTTGCAGGAGTTATTATTCCTGCTGCATTTTTCATTCCACTCATAGTAACTTATCTCATTTACCTTATTTTCCTCTAAAATTTGCAGTCCCGGATCTAAGGATCAAATCGTACACGGCTATGGCAGAAACACATGTGATCACGGGTACAGCCCGAATAGCTATGCAGGGATCGTGCCTTCCCTTGACATTAATCTGATCATTTTCCATGGTTTCCAGGTTTACGGTATTCTGGGTTGCCCTGATCGATGAGGTTGGCTTCATGGCTACACGAAATTCAATGGGCATCCCGCTGCTTATACCTCCGAGAATTCCGCCATTATGATTTTCCATTGTTCTTATCTTCCCTTCATCAATATAAAATTCATCACGGGCTTGCATTCCTGTAAGCCTGGTGAATCCAAAACCCGAACCAAATTCTATCCCCTTCAATCCTGGAATAGAAAACATAAGGTGCGAGATAACACTTTCAAATGAATCAAAGAAAGGTTCTCCCAGTCCCGGCGGGCAGTTTTTTATGATGGTTTTTATTGAGGCTCCAGTGCTATCACCATTTTTTATGAGATCCATGATCAGGGAAGATGCCTTATTATGTGCTTCTAAATCTGGCATTCTCGTCTCATGTGAATAAATATCCATTTCTGTGAACTTCCTGTCATCCTGTATGGAAATTTCTCCCATGCTGTCAATGTATGACAGGATATCAATTCCTCTCATTCTCAGAGCACTGAGAATAATCGAACCAGCCCCTACCAGACATGCTGTCATTCTTCCGGATAAAAATCCTCCACCCTGAAAATTTCTGAATCTTCCATATTTATAGTAAAGTGAAATATCTCCATGACCTGGTCTTGGACGATCTTTCAATTCAGAATACGTTTTTGAAACAACATCCATATTTCTAATAATGCCCGTAATTGCTCCACCATCGCTAAACCCATCATTAATACCACTTATGAGTTCAACCTGATCGGACTCCTTTCTCTGTGTAGTCAGGATATTTTTCCCGGGAGCCCTCCGCGACATCCAGAGATCGATCTCTTCCGAATCGATTTTAAGTCCTGCTGGAATCCCTGATAAAGTAAATCCGACGTAAGGGCCATGTGATGAACCAAAAATTGAAAGCGATAACGCATCCTTGAATGTGAAGCTCATGATTTATGATATCGCCGTAGAAAATAGATTTTTTCATAAAAATGATCGAATTTATGTAAAACAAAAAGAACATTGAAGCCTGATTGATTTTGGAGCATATGCGGCTAAGTCATCTTTATATAATCTGATAAAATATTAAAATATGGCATCGTTGTATGGACCAGTAAAATACTTTACAGACGAAATGATGAAAAATGCGAATGAACGGGCAAAAGAAATACTTACATTTCTCTATCCTGCAATAACAATGTATGAAGAAGAGGGAGAGATAGTTATAGAGGCAGACCTCCCCGGATTCGACAAGAAAGATATAAAAGTATCAGCTCACAAACACTCAGTGGAAATCAGCGCCACAAGGAAAATGGTGGAACATGACCATGTGTTACTGGATCAGAGACCTCAGAAGATCCTCAAGCACGTTCATATACCCACTGAAATCGATGAAACCTCACAGCTTTCAGCCAAATACCAGAACGGGGTTCTCGTGGTAAGAGTCCCTGCAAAGGGAATAAAATCAATCAAAATAGAGTAATCTTATTTTTTATTTCGAAGACCTGCTCCAAAGAGGATCAGAGATAACACAATGGCTACCAAGCCATAAAATTCATTTTTTTCAAGAAGGTAAATACCTCCAATAAAGAGGAATCCTGAAAATACTGACAGAGGTATTGATCTGTCCTTTCTTTCTCTTGTCTCCACATCTTCTGCCTCAAGTTTCCTCTTCAGCAATGGCAGAACTTCAAGCCCATTTTCAAGATTCACAATCGCTTTTTTAAAGAAATCGTCTATCTGCCCTTTATACAGCTCATTCAACAGTCCCTCATCGATGAACAGCTTCCGGAGAACCTTTACAAACTTAAATTCCGGGTCAAGGGTAAGACATATGCCTTCAAGAAGGGATGACATCCTCATGTAAAGAACGAGTGATCTTGGCAACCTGAAAGGAAATTCAAAGACAACTCCATTTGCAATTTCCAGAAGTTCTCTGATCTCGCTTTCCTCTGCCGATTTTCCGGAGAGGCCGCTCATGGCAATTTCTATACTTCTCCTTATTACTCCACGGTTTGCAGCAGGTGACAATGCCTTAAGAGACAAAAGCGAATCTATGATCTGATCTATATCTGATCTGGTGAGACCATCATATAAAGAGAGCAGGGAAAATCTGGTCTGTGTATCAAGACTCCCTACCATTCCAAAATCGTACATGATGAGGGTCCCATCATCCAGTACCGACAGATTTCCCGGATGAGGATCAGCATGGAAAATATCATCTCTGAGAAGCATCCTGAGAAAGGTTATGTCCAGGCGGAAAGCAAGCTCCTTAAGATCGATTCCCTTTTCTCTCAAGGTCTTTATGTCAGTTATCTTTGTTCCCTGAACAAATTCCATGACCATGACTTCTTTTCCGGAGAGCTCGCCAATTATTTCAGGTATGAGCAATTTCTCTCTGCCGGATACATTAACTCGAATCCGCTCTGCATTTGCAGCCTCTTTTCTATAATCCATTTCATCAAAAACCCTCCTTCTGAAATCTTTAAGAACGTTGCTGATCCCAGAGTACAGGAAGAATTCAACCCTTCCCTTAACGAATCTCAGTAATCTTTCAAGGATAATTATATCTCTTTTCAGGATCACTTCCACATTTGGTCTGTTGACCTTTACCGCGACCTTTTTTCCTTTATAATAAGCAGTGTAAACCTGACCTAGGGATGCACCTGATACTGCATCTTTGTCGAAAGAATCGAAAACCTCTTCAATGTTTCCAAGGTTCCTTTCAATAATAATCTTAGCAAGATTAAATGGTGCAGGTGGAACATCATCCTGCAATCTCTCGAAAGATCTGATATACTCCTTGGGTAAAAGATCTGATCTTGCTGAGAGAACCTGACCCAGTTTAACAAAAGTGGGGCCAAGGCTTATGAAAGCTTCCACAGCTCTGATACCGTTCCTTTCCCTGATATAGCTCCAACTCTTTTCTTCATCACGCCTGGCGGATTTTCTATCCTTCAGGTATTTTCTGAAAACAGGGAATAATAGAAAGAAAATTCTGATCTCTCTTGATCTGATACCCTTTAAAGGATCATTGCTCTCACTCAACGCAAGGCTATTTTCTGAAAAATAATAACGCTTTTGTTTTTAAAACAATAATTCAAACTTGAAAAATAGTAAAAAATAAAATTGGTGAAGGTTGTCAATATACCTTCATGAAAATCTCAATTTTTGCTTCCTGATAGAATATTAAACCCGGCAGCCAAAAATTCTGTAACCACCGCGGCTATTGCCAGATAAGCACCAATTGCCAATGATATCGTTGTCGTTAGAATTGATGAGTACGGGGAGGCTGAAGTGCCAGCATTGACAACGGCTACCGCTCCTTCATAATACAGAACGATAGTTACTATTATCAATATGGCTGAAACTATTGGGGCGATGAAAGACATACTTTTCAATATCTTTGGAGAGTTCCCGAATAATGCCACTAGACCTATAATTGCAAAGATGAGGGCAAGTATCATTGTTCCAATTGACGCATATATCATATCTATACCCGTGTTAGCTTTACTTAAGGTTGATCCTGTCATTCCATTGGTAGCGTTGCTCCACGAGTTAAAATGTCCACCGGATGTTGCGCCGAAATAGGTTGTGTTTGTTGTGACCGAAATTGTATATCCAAGGTAGCTACCCTTTAACGTTACCTCTCCAAGGTTTACAAAAAACGTTATCGCTATCAGAATAATGGTTACTATTCCAAAAACAATACCTAAAATCTTTCCAAGTTGCTTTTCCATGAAAAGATATAAGCTTAGATATATTAATATATTTCTATTTTTTAAAATTGATTTGGTTGCATTTACTGATTCTTCCAATTCCTTGATTTTAGGAACTGACTGTCCTCGTTCTCATGTTGAAAAAAAAAGTTTTCCTAAATACATATATAACACGGATTCATGTCAGGTAGATTCAGAACTGATATCATGGTGTAAGAAATGAGTGGAAAAGAGACATGTAGCTCCTGCGGAATTGGTCTTGTAGGGGAAGGATATGCCATATTTGATTGCCCGGAATGCGGCGAAAGCCTCATCGGAAGATGCAAGGATTGCAGAGAGCATTCAACTTTATATAAATGCGAAAAATGCGGGTTTCAGGGACCGTGATCCAATGGGCGAAGTAATCGTTACAATTAAAGTTCTTCCTGAGGATTCAGCTATTAATATAGAGAAATTAAAGGAAAGAGTAAAAGTCAATCTTGACAAAATTTGCAAAGTTGCAAATATGGAAGTTCAGGAAATAGCCTTTGGGCTCAAGGCCGTTAAAGTTCAGGTAATAATTCCAGACGCAGATGGCCAAATAGACAAGGTTGAATCGTCGATTACAGGCATTGAAGGTGTAGGACAGGTCGACACTGAAGACATGAGCCTTCTCTAAATGTCATATGAGCATTTTTTATCTCATTTCTCTTTATATTCTTCTGACTTTTACCATATTGTTATTTATTTTCCAGCTTTTTCTTAATCTGCCAAAGAAGAAAATTGAAAAAAAATACCCGGAATATACGGGTAAAGTCCTTGTAATGGTTCCATGCAAGAATATTGATTTTACCTTGAAAGAGAACCTCTCATCATTAAAATATCAGGATTATACCAACTATGATCTCATAGCAATTATTGACAGCAAGGATGATCCAGCTTTCAAGGCCGTCAATGAACTTGGAATTAGATACATTTTGACAAATTATGAATGCCAGGGGTGCAGTGGAAAAGTGAGGGCGCTGTCAACGGCAATGACCAAATTCACAGGTTATTCGGTGTTCGTCATTGCAGATTCAGATATCATGGCCAAAAAAGACTGGCTTTCAAAGCTCGTTTCTCCATTTGTTATTCCATCCACGGGTATAACCACCACTTTTCCATATTTCAAGCCAATGGCCGGTATCTGGTCAAAGGTGAAAACGTTATGGGGATTTGTTGGACAGGGCATGATGGAATCTGACATTACTAGGTTTGGATGGGGCGGTTCTCTGGCTTTCAGAAAGGAACTGATAAATGATGCGTCAATGAAATATTTCTCATCAAGGGTTTCAGATGACACAGCACTCACAAAAATATGTAAAGACTCAGGTTATAATATTGAATATGTGGCAGGCGCCCAACCCATTATAAATTCACCGGATGATTTCAAGACGTTTCATGAGTGGTCTGTCAGGCAGACTGCGCTGTCAATATCTTCAGATTCCAGAATTCTCTATCTAGGAATTGCAGTTTACTTTACTCAAATTTGGGTATTCATCATGGCATTTATCCTGATCCCATTTTTCAGTTTGTATTCATTAATATTCCTAATTCCAACTTTATTAGGCGAGATCAGGATGAATGAACGACTGAAAGAAACCTATTTTTCCTATTATGTCATATTTCTCCTGCTTCCGTTCTTTTATCTTTACAATTTATTGGCGGCATCGTTCAAGGATGAAATATCATGGCGCGGTAACACATATCAACTGATTCGCAATTGATTCACAACAATTATTATAATACGAGAAAATCACAAGATCGATGACTGAAGAAACCATACCAAGGCTTTTTGGGACCAATGGAATACGAGGAGTTCCAAACGAGGATCTGACACCTGAATTTGCAATGGAAATTGGAATGGCCATTGGAACCTTTGTGAAGGATAAGGTAGCCATTTCAATGGATAATCGTTTATCGGGGCCAATGCTGTTAAACGCCGTTAAATCAGGAATACTGGCAACGGGTTGCGATGTGATCAATATCGGTGTTCTTCCAACACCAGGGGCACAATATTATTGCAAATCAATGGGTATATTTGGGGTTATGATAACCGCTTCACATAATCCTCCAAGGTTCAATGGAATTAAATGTATTGATCCCGATGGAACCGAACTGCCCAGACGAAAAGAAATCGAGATTGAAAAGATTCACTTCAGCAGAGACTTTCATGTTTCATCCTGGGAATTTATAGGCCGTGAAACCTTTGATAATTCTGCATTTGAACTTTACACAAACGCGATTTTATCCAGAGTCGACAGGATCAAAATTCAGGATAAAAAATTCAGGGTGGCATTTGATGCTGGGAATGGAGCCGCATATCTTACCACCCCGGAAATTCTTACAAGGCTTAAGTGTACCCTTACAACTCTGAATGCCAATCCCGACGGACTTTTCACGTCAAGACCGTCAGAACCTAAGCCTGAGAATTTAAAAAAACTGGTTACGCTGATGAAAACAGGAGATTTTGACATAGGTATTGCCCACGACGGAGACGCAGACAGGGTAGTTTTCATAGATGAAACGGGCAATTTCATTGACGGTGACACAACACTTACGCTATTTTCCAAGGTTTTCTTGAAGCGAGGTGATGTGGTTGTCACCCCCGTAAGCAGTTCAAACGCCATAGATATTGTTGCCAAGGCAAATGGAGCAAAGGTTATACGGACAAAGGTTGGAGCACCAATTGTTTCCAGAGCCATGATTGAAAACAGCGCCTTCATTGGTGGGGAGGAGAATGGAGGATTCATATATGGCAAACATCAATACTGCCGCGATGGAGCAATGGCAGTTGCCTTAATGCTTGAACTCATGGCAAGGGAAGAAAAACCGGTAAGTGAAATAATAGCTTCAGTTCCAAGATTCTATATAATCAGGGAAAGTGTGAAATATAATGGAAACTGGAATGAAGTGATGGATCAAATCAAAAACAAATTAAAAAACTGGACATTTGATTTTACTGACGGTATAAAGGCAATCCGTGGTGAAGACTGGGTTTTGGTAAGGCCCTCTGGGACTGAGCCAATCATCAGGATATTTGGGCAATCGGAGAGTATGGAAAGAGCTTTTGAACTGGCAGATGACATCAAAAGTCTGATTCAGTCAGAGTAAGCATCATTTTTTTGAAAGCTCTCGAAAAGAGCTAACAAATCTTGATGCCATTGTAATATAACCTGCAACCGCAAACCAGAGAAGCAGGGTTGTAAATGGCGTAAAAGTTAGGAAATATGAAAAGGAATAAGGATAGAAGATCTGAATAAGGAGGAAGATCATTATGTAGAGGAGCCTGTCAGCTCTTCCCAGGATGCCTCTGTAATTTCTTTTGAGACCAACCGACTGAGCCTGTGTACCCATATAACTTGTCATGAGCACCCCGGTTACTGCGAAGAACCCCAGAAAAATCGAACCTGTGGCTGAAAAAGCCAGTCCTGCCAGAATAGCAATATCAGAAAGCCTGTCAAAGGTATGATCCAGAAGATCACCAGCCATTGAAGCTTTTCCAATCTTCCTGGCAACAAAGCCATCCATGGCATCAAACAGTGAGGAAAGAAGTATGAAGATGAATGCAAATATAATATAGAAGCTACCTTCATATATGAAAAATCCAGTCATTAATGCAAAGATAAAAGACATTATGGAAATTATGTTTGGTGGAATTTTAAGAAACGGTTTCCCAATAATTTCTAAAAATCTATTTGCTCTTGGCCTCAAACTGTCAAGTGCCATGGCTATCCTATGGTAAATCTCTTAATAAATTCTGATATCTTTTGAAATTCTTCTGCACTCAAGCCATTTGTGGTATTTACAATCATGATCCTGTTTCCTGGCACCCGGTCCAAAGATTCATAGAATATAGAATCTGACAGCAGAGCATCAATATTTTCCTCTATTTTTAAATTTGAATATCCTCTTTCATTGAGCCTCTTTCTGAGAACCTCCTCAGAGGCGGTCATTATGATAATGGCATCACCTGTGAGCAAATGAGAATAGTGCGCCTCACCTATCTTTGGGTTTATTGACGATATAACACTTCTCATGCATTGAATATCCACTGCGTCATCAACAAGGCATCCATGAACCCTTGCAATTTCATTGAGATCAGAAACCTGAAAGCCCCTTTCTCTTAACATTGAAGAAAGGTGTGTTTTACCAGATCCTGGAACACCCGTGATGGATATCATCTTACCTCATCTATTTGATCTTTTATCTCCCATGGCATTGACAGATGCCTTCTTGCAGAAACCGGTGGCTGGAAGCTCCCCTCGCTCACTTTACGGGGTATTAAGGAATATTCCGGCAGGATTGAAATGCCACAGGAAGGGCATACATAATTGCCAGATCCCCTGTTTTTACCCTTAACATCGCACAACTGACACACCGGTACAACCCGTTTGAAAGGTTTTGATAGGGATAGAACTTCAAGCTTCTCAACTTTCACAACCCCCCTTGAAATTGAACCAAAAAGGTTAACTTTGTCACCATCCCACAAATTTTCAAAGATGTTCCTGAATTTTTTAGAAGGCTCAAACACGATGAACTTTATTTGATCTCTTCCGCACATTATATTTCCTTTTAAATGCCCACCACGGGATCTTTCAGTTTTTCCATCAATTCTTCCAACTATTTTAACGCCCATACCTTCACTGATTGTTCCATTTGAAAATCTTATGTGATCATCTGTACCCTGATTGGTCTCATAGATCAGAAAGTCTTCGGGTATACCGGAAAATTTAGTTTTAATTTCCTCAAAGAGTTTCATAAGAATAAGGGGATTTATTGCCCTGATTCCAAAAAATACGGGGGTCCTCTCTTTGGGGAATATGCTTGGTGTCCCATTTTCTTCATCCATATTGTTGAATGTACCTTTCCAGGTATCACATAATCTTGCTATGGATATCTTCTGTTCTTTTGAGAGCTTAATTTTCTTCTCTCCCTGATAGCATATAAGCTCGAATGTGTGGAAACCCGGTCTCCATGCTATTGAGGCAGTTGCACCGATTATACCTCTTCCATTATTGATTTCCACTCGTTCTCCTTCATAATCATCTATGAGCTCCCTTGCTGAATCAATTGGAACATCCTCACACAGGCAGCGTTTATAGAAGTCGAAATCGGGCTTACTCTTCATGAATACAATTCCAGGATTTGTATTGGGGTTATTGTGCACATATAATTGATTTACTATTGATATAATGGATTTCTTCATTTCCTCTTCCAGAGGTGATTCAACCCCTTTATCATATGAAATGATATCATTTCCGCCGAAATGGCCTATGACCATACCTTTCCCATTTGCTTCCCCCAAATTCATGCAAACGGCCCCATTTCCCCTTGTTTTGTATGGAATGTTGGGGTTTAATCTCACAAGTCTTGGATAGCCCAGAATTTGTTTCTTTGTTGAGGCGGCTATTCTCAATCCTATGTAAGTTGTGCACATTTCGTCACGGGAATCAGTATCATCAACGCCTACCCACATCTAAGTCCCGAACCTTCGTTTCCTTCCCTGATATGTATATACTGCTCTGAGGAAATCAATCTTCCTTAAATCAGGCCAGTTGATATCTGAAAAGTAAAGTTCTGAATATGCCCCCTGCCACAGAAGAAAATTAGAAATCCGTTCCTCTCCGCTTGTTCTGAAAATAAGGTCGGGGTCAGGCACAGATGAATCATATAAGTAGCTATGGAAAAGATCCTCATTGATATCATCGATGGATATTCTTCCCATTTTTACTTCATCTGCGATCTTCTTTACCGCATTGATTATCTCTTCTCTTCCTCCATATCCAATGGCCAGATTCAGCTTAAAATCGCCATAGGCTTCGGTTCCTCTCTGAACCCTGTCTATGGTATTTCTGAGAAAGTCAGGAAGAAGCTTCAGTTCGCCTATTACTTTGACTCTTATCCTGTTCTTCGAAACCCTTTCATCCTTCATCAGGGCATTCAGTGAATCATCTATGAGGTGTAGAAGAAATTCCACTTCCTCAGGGTTTCTCATAAAATTTTCTGTTGAAAACCCATATATGGTAACTGCCGAAGTTCCTATCTCCATGCACCATTCAAGAACCTCTTCAAGTTTTTCCTTTCCCTTCACATGACCTTCATTTGGAGATATGCCTCTTTCCCTTGCATAACGGCGGTTTCCATCAGTTATTATCCCTATATGCGATGGCACTGCCCCTGATTTTCGGATCTGGTTCAGCAGAACCTTCTCATAAACTTCTTCTGTGACATCTCCGATCTTTCTGGATATACTCACTACTTTGCCCTCCTGAACTCCATTGAAACCATGGAAGATGTTTTGGAATAACCATGAACTATTCTCTTGTCAACAGGCATGAAACCTTCTCTCCTGAAAGATTCCATTCTTTCAGCAATCCCCTCAGTGGAATTTATCTCATAAAAGTTTACTGTACCATTTATTTTAAGTGAATTTCTGATCAATTCAAAATCAACTTTTCGTGACGTGGGATTATTCATTAGGATTCGGTCCATATTGCGAATATTCTCAATCTCCGTCCATGAGTCGCAAACCTTTGTTTTCAGATTTCCCTTAATTTTGTTCAGGGAATAATTCTTTTCCAAAGCCTGTATAGCGTCGGGGTTTTTATCCAGGGCCAACACGCTAACATTGTGGGTCTTCATTATGGTTATGGTAAACGGACCGACTCCACAGAACATGTCAAGAATGTTCTCTTTCTCTCTAACCTTTCCGGCAATAATCATTCTTTCTGTTGCAAGCCTGGGTGAAAAATAAACGCTCTTTACATTGAGCCAGAGCATAATGCCATTTTCGCGATGAATAGTTTCAGGATTGTCTTCTCCATGGACAAATTCAAGATTTCTCAAACGAAATTCGCCCTCGACACCATGATCAATGTATATTGCTCTGATATTCTTTCTAGTATTTTTAATAAATTCGACAATCTTGGACATATTCCCGTCTCTTCTCTCCCTGATTATTGCAATATCTCCAATAACATCAAAAGCTCCGGAATGCCCTCTTGGGGTTGGTTTTCTCTCATTTTTCTCAGGAATAAGTGAGACGGTCTCTTCCTCAACTTCAATACCTTCCAGAAGTGGAAAATAAACATAATCACCCTTATGAATAATTTTGTAATTGTTATCCATAAGGTTTTTGCCGTTTATGGACTTTATAAATTCCTGGGCTTTGGATTTTTTTACCTTTGCAAAGGTTCTAGGCGAGTCCAGATTTAATCAGCCTCCTTGCCCCACTGATCGTGGTCTCTGCTAATTTTGTTGAAAATCCTGGAATGGATGATATTCTGGAAACACTGGTCTCAGAAATCTGGGAAAGGCTTTTTAGACCGCTGTTATAGAGTCTTCTGGCCCTGACCCTTCCTATGCCAGGGATTGCGGCCAGCGGAATAATCTCTGAACCTATACCCTCCTTTATGCGAAGATTCAGGATCTCGAAATCGTGCATTTTATCCCGCTTGAATCTTTGAGAAAGTCTCGAAAGGGCAAATGAAAGCCAGTCTGCAGAGGAAACCTTCCCTTCAAGATCACCTGCGCCAATATCATATTTCTGACTGATCTCCATTATGGGTATTTCATTGACCCAGTCAATGAGGATCATTGCAGTTTTTGCAGCCTTCAAAGTATCATCATCGTATTGATGCACATCCATGGCATCGAGAAAGGCAGAAACTTCGATTATATCGTTCTGGGATACATAGAATCCTGTCATGTCCGGGGTCATGCAAATATTGAATATGGCCTTCTCCACCGAAAAATCGCCTTCAAGGAGTTCTTTCAAAATAATCGCGCTTTCCGGATCTATATAGAGATTGCACACAAGCTGTCCGAACGAGCTTGGTGAGTATTTTCCAGAGGATTCGGCAATAAATCCGTTATCCCCGAGAAATTCTATGACATTTGTCACAGATTCTTCAATATCAAGATTCATATTCTGTCTTCCAAATAAAGTTGAATCCAGAAACTTTATGACGCTCTTTAAATCGTTGGCTAATCTTGTTGTTATCAATGCCAGAATATTGAACCTCATGAGCTTTTCCTGTCCCATGGAAGATTTAATGGGTTCAAGCTCGCCTCTGAAGTATTCGTGCCCTTTTTCGAAGGCGGTTTTTGTGGAACAGTAAATATAGGCAAAACCTTCTTTATCGTATTTCGGTCTTCCGGCTCTCCCCATCATCTGTTCCACCTCCATAGTGGATATATATGAAGAATACCCGTCAGAAAATCTTGTGAGATCTCTCACAATAACAGTTCTTGCAGGAAGATTGATCCCTGCTGCGAGTGTTGGTGTTGCAGTGATCAATTTAATCTTTCCCTCCTTGAACGATGATTCAACTATTTCCCTCAATCTGTAAGATAGTCCGGCATGGTGAAATGCAACGCCATGTTTCATAGTGATCTTTAGTTTTTCGTAGTATCTGTCTGAATCATTATCTCCAAGATCGATCTGAGGTAATGGAAGATAATCGGCAAGGTTCTCCGATAACTCTTCGGCGAATTTTTCTGCCCTCTTTCTGGTGTTGAAGAAAAGAAGAACCTGCCCTCCTGATTTTATGCTTTCAAGGATCACATCTGCCATTTCTCCGTCTCTTGGCTCTTCCTGTTCATCCTCAGGGAATATTCTCCCTTTATGCATAATGTATTTTTTTAAAGGAACCGGTCTGAACCGGCTATATACTACTCTGGCACCCATCCATTCTCCCAGTTCCTCGTAATTGCTCACAGTAGCTGAAAGTGCAACTATCTGTACACTTGGATTTACAGTTCTTGCAGCGGTGATTATCATCTCAAGGGTAGGGCCTCTGGTGGGGTCACCAATGTTATGAACCTCGTCTATGACCATTGTACCTATATCCATTAAAAAGTCCGGATCATGATGGACAAATGAATCTGCTTTTTCAGATGTACATACTATAATATCATATCCTCTGATTATTTCAGGCCCGGAATCATAATCTCCAAGGGATAGTCCGATCCTGAATTCCCTGCCAAAAAGTTCCCTCATCTCATCATATTTTTCCTTTGCCAGTGCTTTCAACGGAGCTATATAGATGGCCTTTGAACCTCTTTTTATAGTTCGATAAATGGAATAGTATGCAATAAGTGATTTACCTGAAGCAGTTGGAACAGAGACCATCACACTAGACCCGCTCTCCACAATTCGGATTGCTTCTTCCTGATGAGGATAGAGTTCAAAATCCCTGAAATCAGGAACACCGTCAAATATGGAAATTTCGCTGGCCTTCATTTATCATTTTGAATCATGAATCCATAGTTAAAAATTTGCTGTTTATAAACCATACAGATCTTATAAACCTGCAAAATAATTTTATTATTACATCGTTCTTTCTACCTCAACACAATGCGAAGAAAGTACCAATATTCAAATTATGTGAAACGGTAGAAATAGGAAAAAACAATAAGGCGAATTAAATGGAATATACGTATGGAACAGCCAACAATAATTATCAATGTTGCCCAGAGCCTTGACGGATATATTTCAGGGCATAATGGTAAAAGGATTCAAATATCCTGCAGTGAGGACATGAAGCGGGTTGCCCAGTTGAGGATGCAATGTGATGGAGTAATGGTGGGTAAAAACACAGCACTCTTCGACAACCCGAATCTGAAGAGCGAATCTTCCGATGAAAGAAAATTCAGAATAATTATAGACAGAGAGCTTGGAATCCCTCTCACTCATAACATTTACGATGGCAGTTATCCCACCGTAATAGTCACCTCTAGAACTGATGGCAGGAAGATAAAAAAGCTGTACTATGTTAATCCAACCGAGTTCAACATGCCATCAATAATGCAGGCTCTTTATGATTTTGGTATAAGAAAACTGCTGGTTGAAGGCGGCGCCATGACCATAATGTCAATTCTCCGATCGTGCAGGGTGGATCAATTCTTTATTTACGTTGGTCCGGTCATAATGGGAAGCGGAGGTGTGAGGCTATTCTCATTACATGGAGAAAGGGAGATTAAGTTTCATCAGATCAAGTTAATAGGCAATGGTGCTCTTTTCCAGATAGACATTTCCAGTTTGGAGGGTTTATAAATGACAGACTCAGGAAGAATGAAGATTGAATGGGCTCGTACACATATGCTTGTTTCTGCAGAAATCAGGAAGAAATTCCTGAAGGAAAAACCGTTGAAGGGATTCAGGATAGGAATGGCCCTTCACGTTGAGGCAAAGACAGGAGTATTTTCCATACTTCTAAAGGAAGGGGGAGCACAGGTAAGGATGTCTTCATGCAATCCGCTGAGTTCTGACGACGACGTTGTTGATTCTCTGAAAAAGGATCATGGCATGGACGTGTATGCACGAAAGGGCGAATCGAACCAGGAATATTATGAATATCTGAACAAGGTACTGGATATGAAACCGAACATTATCATAGATGATGGGGGAGACCTTGTAAGAATTGTTCATACAGAGAGGAGAGACCTTCTTTCTGAAATTATTGGCGGAAATGAGGAAACAACCACTGGGGTAAACCGGCTCAGGGCCATGGAAAAGCAGGGAAAACTTGAGTTTCCTATGTTTGATGTAAATGATGCTGATATGAAACACCTTTTTGACAACCGATATGGTACAGGTCAGAGCACGCTTGATGGAATAATGCATGCGACGAACATTCTCATAGGTGGAAAAACGGTCACCGTAGGTGGATACGGTTTTTGCGGAAAAGGAATTGCAATGAGGATGAAGGGTATGGGTGCCAATGTCATTGTCACGGAAGTTGATCCAGTAAAAGCTGTTGAAGCATATATGGACGGCTTCAGAGTTATGCCAATGAGAGAAGCACTCAAGGTGTCAGACATGGCTGTGACTGCAACAGGGATGAAGAATGTGATTTCATATGAGGATATGAAATCTGCAAAAAATGGCATTATTCTTTCCAACTCAGGTCATTTTAACAATGAGATTGAGACATCTGCTCTTTCTGAAAAAGCCGTAGAAAAACATATGGCAAGAGATAATGTAATGTCATATCGATTATCAGGGGGAAATGAAATATTTCTCATATCGGAAGGCAGACTCGTAAATCTGGCTTCAGGTCAGGGACATCCCGTAGAAATAATGGATATGAGCTTTGCAATTCAAGCACTTACAGCAGAGTACCTGGCTAAAAATCACAGCAAACTTCAGAAGAAGGTATACAAAGTCCCGGATCAGATAGACAGGGAAGTTGCAGTGCTTGAGTTACAGGGATTGGGTATATCTATCGATTCCCTTTCAAAAGAGCAGATTGATTATTCAGATGACTGGCAGGAAGGAACATAATCAATTGATCTGCAAGGAAGAAGGTGTGTGGCAATGAAAAAGATAATGTTGATAATTATGGACGGGCTTGGAGACAGACCAAACGATAAGCTTGGCGGAAAAACGCCTCTCGAATCAGCATATATTCCAAATATGAACAGGCTGGTTGAGAATGGTATCGGGGGAATGATGTATTCTGTTGATCAGGGAACAGTTTGTGGGTCAGACACTTCACATCTATCCATTCTTGGCTATGACCCTGTTAAATATTATACAGGACGAGGACCATTCGAAGCCATGGGGCTGGGAATTATGGTTAGACCAAGTGATATTTCATTCAGGGCCAATTTCGCAACAAGAAATGAGCACAATATTATCATAGATAGAAGAGCAGGCAGACTGGATGAGGATCCCAGTGATCTATGCAAGGCGCTCTCCATGGAGATCGACGGTATTGAATTTATAGTGAAAAGTGGTGTTGAGCACAGGGCTGCACTTGTAATGAGAGGAAACAAACTAAGCGATAAAATTTCTGATTCGGATCCACATTCTGTAGGGAAGGCTCCCGGAACTATAGTTCCTGCCGCTCCTGAAGGTAAGTTTACAGCAGAAGTCCTTAACAAATTCCTTGTAAAATCAAGAGATATACTTGACAATCACCCCTTCAACAAGAAGAGGATTTCGCAGGGAAAACTTCCTGCTAATGAACTTCTTTTAAGGGGAGCAGGAATCACACCTGATATCAATTCATTTCAAAGTATGTTTGGCATGTCCGGCGGATATGCAGTTGGAATACCCATGATCAGGGGATTAGCAAATCTAATTGGATTGGAGGAGATCAAAGTACAGGGTATGACCGGGAGCGTAGACACAAACTATAAAGGGAAAATAAAGGGTGCTGTTGAAGGTCTGGCAAAGAGGGATTTTGTCCTTGTAAATGTAAAGGCTCCAGACGTTGCAGCTCATGATAAGAACCCGCTTCTTAAAAGAGAAGTGCTTGAACGAGTTGATGAGGCAATGTCTCCTCTTCTGGATATTCTTGAAGATACGGTGATTGTTATCACAGGAGATCACAGCACATCTTCAGAGAGTGGTGAACACACGGGCGATCCGGTTCCGATTGCCATAGCAAGTAATGGAATCAGAACAAATGGTTGCACAAGGTTTGATGAAAAAAACTCAGGAATAAGCTCATTCAGAATATACAGTAAAAATGTAATGCAGTACGCAATGCAGCTTTCTGACAGGGCAGAAAAATATGGGGCATGACCTGTCAGACATTTGGATCATCATCAAATTACAATAAATCAAACTATTAAGGTATCATCAGAATTTTTCATAGAAGTACCTTCACAATTTTATATGCAATTTTAAAGAATTTTCATGTAGTTATGAAATAAGCAAATGTTTTTATACGATTTACGTTTAGTATGTCTGACGTTGTATGTCATATCAAAGATCCATGTTTGAAGATAGGCGAAAGAAATTCAGTGGATGGAAGATGGAAAGAAGTATATCCAACAGCTCTGGCGCAGTTGGTCCTCACTATTCTCCAAATCTCGCTATTGGATATTGCATTTTATTATCCATGATGCTCTGGTGGATACCCATTTTGGGCCCGGCGACGGCCGGATATCTCTCCGGGAGAAAAAGTGGATCAACAGGAGATGCAATAAAAGCATCGCTGATTACGTCCGCGGTAATAGTTCTCCTGTCAATGTATCTCATATCATTCGTAGCAACCGCTCCAAATTTGTTTGGATATTATCTTAAGCAGGGAATTTTCGCCTTTTCAAATTCACCTTTATCCGCAGCAACAAACCTCGTTTTCTATACGCAAAGCACCTTTGGTCTGATTGAAACCTTTGCGGTCATCCTTCCAAGCTCGCTCATTATTATGAACTTCTTCAGCTATGCAGGCGGTTTCCAGAGCAGTTTAATAAAGAATGAAAGAGGGTATTCCCCAATTTATGATCTACCATCAGCCAGACAGAGGGATCAGGAAATGTACAGGATGGAACCGGACAAAAGGACGATTCCAATCTTTCAGGATCTGGAATATGAAAGGAGCCCACTGATTGGACAAATGGGTGGTTCCAGAGGAAGAATGTCGGGTTCAAGACCAAGGTATGATACCAGGTATGAAGAAGATTATGACAACAGGGATCAGGGATGGTCTTACATTGAATAATTTATAACACCATCAGTCAATTTTTAAAGAAAGCATCACACTTCAAGAGTTATTCACGAGATTTAATAGAGGAAAAGCCCCGATGACAAATGTTAAAAATTTTTAAGCAGCTATATTATGACGTGTCATGATTGACATCAAACTTCTTCGTGAAAAACCAGAGATATTCTATGAAGATATGAAACGGAGAAGTCGCGGCGACTCATTAATTAGAGATTTTTTTGATATAGATAATCAATGGAAGAGCAATGTAAGAAAGGAAAATGATCTGAGAAAGGAAAAGAACACTCTGAGCATAGAAATTTCTAAACTTATGAAGCAGGGTCTTGACACAACCCATAATAAGGATAGGGTCAGGGAAATCAATGAGGAATTGAAAAAGATCGATCTGGAACAGGTAAAAATCGAGGAAGCGCGGTTATCCATAGTCAGCAGGATACCAAATATCCTTCATCCATCTGTCCCTTCAGGTGTATCTGATGAGGAAAACAAATTCATAAAATTTGCAGGAAAGGCAAAAGTCTCGGCTACAAACATAGCAGAGTTCAGGAAAGCAACCGAAAACCGGGGGATATTTGTAGATGATGATGTGGAAAGAATATCTCATGTAGATTTAATGGAAATGCTTAATATTGCTGATATAGCAAGGGCGGGAAAAATATCCGGTGCAAGGTTTTATTTTCTGAAGGAGAGGCTGTTCAAGTTAGAAATGGCTCTGGTAAATTATGCCATTGATTTCCTCTCACAGAGGCAATTCACGGTAATGGAACCGCCACCCATGATAAACAAAAGGGCCATCTGGGGGGCAACAGATATGGAAACATTCAACGAAGCGGTATACAAGATCGAAGACGAAGATCTATATCTCATATCAACATCGGAACATCCTGTTGCAGCTATGTTTATGGATGAAATTATTGAATCCGATGAACTTCCAATGAGAATCGCCGGATATTCAGCCTGCTTCAGAAAAGAGGCAGGTGCCCATGGAAAGGACAGCAAGGGAATCTTCAGGGTTCATAATTTTAAGAAAGTGGAACAGTTTATTTTTTCCAGGGAAGAAGATTCATGGGATTTTCATGAAGAGCTTCTAAAAAACACTGAGGATCTAATAGGAAGCCTTGAAATTCCATATCGGGTAATCAATGTATGTACCGGCGATATAGGGTCACTTGCAGCCAAAAAATATGATATTGAAGGATGGTTTCCTGTTCAGGGAAAATTCAGGGAACTGGCATCAATTTCCAACGACACCGATTATCAGGCAAGATCATTGAACATCAGGTACAGGGAGAAAGGAGAATTGAAATTTGCGCACACTTTAAACGGTACGGCTGTTGCATCAACAAGAACGCTGGTGGCAATAATGGAGAATTTCCAGAATAAGGGAATTATTGAAATACCAAAGGTTCTTATTCCATATACGGGTTTTGATCACATTGAACTGAATCAGGATTAGTTATTCACGCATAATTTACAAAATTGTTTTTTAAGTTTATTTCTGCCTTTCAGCATATGCCATTTTTGCAGACATCGGAGAGAATTTTTTCCATCTGTCAAGGAATGGGAGAACCTCTTCATTCACCTGATCCATAACATTAAGGTATCTTAAAATTCCAAGTACAGCTGTGTCAGCATCTCTAACGGCAGATATGAGATCACGGGAAAAATTAGTTGAATCTCCTCCAGAAAAAACTCCGGGTATTGAAGTCATTCCGTTCTGGTCAGTAATCGTTTGTCCCTGTGGTGTGAGTTTAAGCATCCTCATGTACTGGTCGCCAAGGAAAGAATAATCGGATTCCTGACCTGTGGCCTCTATGACAAAATCGACATTTATACCCAAAACTTTATCTTTCTTTGGAACGGGCTTTGCTCTTCCCCTACCCTCTGGAACCATATCGTTTTGCCAGTACTTTACCTCAACTATGCGATCCCCTTCCTTTGCATATTCAAACGGAGTTACTTCCCAGACGTATGTAACTTTCTCTTCCATGGTTTCTTCCATCTCTTCATCTGCATTCATTGAGGGATAACCAGGTCTGTCAACATCTCTTCTTCTGTACATAATATAGACATTTTCAGCTCCAAGTCTGATGGATGTTCTTGAAGCATCATTTGCAGTGAAACCGCCGCCAATGACAACCACGTTTTTCCCAACGTTTATTTTTTCTCCCAGAGAAGTTCTTCTAAGAAACTCTGTAGCGTGCATAATATTACTTGCATCACTTCCCGGGGTTCCTGTCATCCTTGGCATATGGTTTCCAATGCCAAGGTATACGGCATCATATGATTTCAGCAACTCTTCAAATTGAATATCATGACCTATCTTGGTGTTTAGATATACATCAACGCCCTGCGAGGTTATAAAACCAACTTCCTTCTCAACGACATCATGGGGTAACCGGTACTTTGGAATGCCAACTCTCATAAAACCCCCCAGAACCGGAAGCGATTCGTAAAGAGTAACCTTTACGCCCTGAATTGACAAATAATATGCAGCGCTCAACCCGGAAGGTCCACCGCCTATGATGGCAACAGTCTTTCCAATAAATTTCTTCTTGGGAAGGTTTATTACTTCCCCATAATCCTGAAATTTATCTGCTGCGTATCGCTTAATGTGTCTGATTGCTATTGGACCCCCAGTATCATAGAGAACGCATATATCCTCACATAGATGGGTACAAACTCTTCCTATTATTGCTGGAAAGGGCAAATTTTCAAAAACTATTTTTACAGTTTGAGCTGGATCATGAACGGCTGTGCTGTTAACATATCCTCCTATATCAAGGGAAGCAGGGCAGGCCTGTGTGCATATATTGCACCCAATGCATCTGGAAGCTTCAGCATAAGCTTCATTATCTGTGTAACCTACGACAGGCTCCACATCGAAAGTCTTAACTCTATCCTCCGGGTCTTCTGATTTTATCTTAACCCTTTCAAATTTGAGCATGGACATTCACCCTGTAATTTTCGCAAATATTATAACATTTTTGTAACGTTGAAATATAGTTAAAGGGTAACCATTCTCCTATTGGAATTATAAAAAACATCTCAGGATGCTAAATGCAGGTATGGCCCAATATAGAAAATTGCCACAGTAAGATTAATGAGAACTATTGCTGACAACAGAACATATAGATAATTCTTGCTTACCACAAAATCAATTACCGCACTGATTAAAACTATAACTGGAGTAAAAATCAGCACCCACAAACCCAGAGAAATGAAATATATCCCATCAAGATCAATTATCCCGGAAGGCATATTGGAAAGAGGAACGAGATTTGATCTCAATGTGGTTGGGGAAGTTGTGTTATAACTGCTAATTTGCGCAAGCGTATATCCGTCTCCACCTCCCTTAATCATCATCAGAACTACGCCTGATACTATGAAGAACATGCTAACAACTACTGCCGTTCGCAACGTAATGCTTATAACTTTCGTCAAATCTTCATTGTCTTTGTCCATTTCTCTCACCTATCCTGAAAATTACATACAGGGAAATAATCAAAACTGCAGAAATCGCAATTGCAATGTAAAATCGATCAAGTCCAGACAAATTTATGAAGGTTCCCTTTCTCAACCCTTCAAGAGCCATCTCAACTCCAAGATAGCTAAGTATTGCAAAAAAAACCCATCTAACATCCTTGTTGGATATCTTTAGAAGTATCTTCGATCCTATGATCGCACCTATTAAAACGCCGATTGCCGTTGCAGCAGCGAGGTAAAACTGAATAAAACCGTTATACCAGTAAATTGAACTGCTGGTTGCAGCAGTGATCCCAATCATAAAATTGCTTGTCGTCGTGGTTACCTTCATTGGCAGATTCATTGCCCAGTCCATACCCAGAACCTTTAAAGCACCACTTCCTATTCCGAGAAGCCCTGATAGCATACCGGCAAAAAACATAATTATTTCGCCAAGCCACCACCTGATTCCTATGTATTCTACGCTTTTCTTCTGGTTCTGGTCATAATATTTTCCTTGAAGTTGAAATATTCTGCTGGTGAAATCAGGTTTAACAACCTTGGTTCCCTCATATTTCCCCCTGTTTATGGTGGGAACTATGGAAGTGAGAATAACGATACCAAACAGAAGGTATAGAACCCATTCCAGGCTATATTTATAAACAACTGTCACAGTAAGAGAACCAACTATGGCACCCAGCGTAGTGGCAACCTCGAGCCCCACTCCTATCTTCACGTTGGCTATCTTCTTTTTCGTATAGGTGCCTGCTGAACCTGCCGAGGTTGCGATGGTTGAAATCAAACTTGCACCAGTTGCAAAAATAATAGGAACCCCATAAAATAGAGTTAGTATTGGAACCAGAACCGACCCTCCGCCAAGGCCGGTAACAGAACCTATGATACCTGCAATTATGCCTCCTGCAACTATTTCTATGAACTTCAGGAGGGTCATTACCTCAGTCATGGGACGTTATTACAGGATGTTATTTATTGATTTTTAGTAGATTAGGATATTGAATTTTTATTTTCTTTTCTTAATAATTTCAGAAAGAACAGTTTTATCGAGATCTGTTTTAAATTTAATTTTCTTCCCCTTGAGAACCTTGGCAATTTTGTCAGTAATTTCTCCTATATCTTCCGAGGGGTAGTTTCTCAATATTATCATTTCTTTTCTTCCAATTGGGAAAATAAGCTTAAGTCTTGAATTTTCAGAATTGTAACCAAGTGGTTTTTTTCCCTGCCTTATCTCACGCATATTCAGTTCTAATCTTACCTGATCATGCTGCAGTTCTTCCTGCGTTTGCTTACCCTTTTCCGCGATTTCATCAAATATTAAGGGGAAGACCTTTTCCAGGGATTTCCAGTCAAAGGATTCTTCAAAAAAAATGTGTCCACTTAAGTTCTTCACAGCATGGTATATATTTCTCATTAATTTAATTTCTTTTTATTTAATGCTCAAACTGAACTTCCAATGAAACGTTATTCTGTTTTTTGAGGTTGAAAAGGTTTTTTATGTGGGAAAGAGATGAGGGCTCAGTAAAGTCAGAATGATACAGTAGATTATTGTAATCATTTCCCGGCTTTCACCATTCATGACTTTAATAAAGTATGGATGGTTGATAAACCAACAATAGCCCTGTGGTGTAGTGGCCAAGCATTGCAGGCTCTGGACCTGTCGACGGCAGTTCGAATCTGCCCAGGGCTATTTTCATTGTTAAAACGTTTGGTGTAAAGGTTTTTGCAATGGAAAACACAAAAATCTTAAGTTCTAAGGCATATTGAAGACTCGTGGGAGATGATAACGAGACTCAGGATTTGACTATGAGGTATTGTCAGGCATTGGATGCTGATATAGATGCATCACACGATTATTTTCTATATATATCGGAAATGAAGCTTGCCATAGCCTCTCTGGGAATGGCAGTTGCCTCTGGAATCAGACTTCAGGCAACAAGAGAAATTTTGGATATGGCAGATACACTGTATCAAAATATAACGGACCCTGATTCCACACTTCCAGACAACCAACGAAAGCAGTTAAATCATGCTGAGGAGGTCTGGCTTGATATGAAAGATAAAATGAGCAAAGGGGACCAGAGAGCCTCAAGTCTGCTTAGTGCTCACGCATTTATGGAAAAGGCTGTTGTGCACCTTATTGCATGCAAAAAGGACGAAATGTTCAAAGATATAATAACTGATTATTTGATCAATTATCTTGAAAAGTTAAGCGTTTTCATCTATAGGGAAGCAATAGGACATGTAATGCTATGACAATGCACCATCCAAAGTGGTGTTTTAGTGGATCGGTATCTCATAATTTCTACAGTAATCAACGCTGAATTATCAAGGACCAATTAAAATAGATTTCTAAAACAAGTCTAGAATCCTCACTTAGTCAGGGAATCAACGAACTGATTGATCCTGTCAGCAACAATTTTAGGAAATTCAATCATTGGAACGTGACCCGCATCTTTTATTACTACAAAATTTGCATTTTTAACGCCGCTAAAATATTTCTGGCCTTCCGATATACTGAGAACCTTATCCTTTTCACCCCAAATAACAATTTTGGGAATTTGAGATTTTGAGAATTGTTCACGAATTTTATCAAGATTTTTCTTTCTTAAACCAAATATACTTACCGCATATTTTACAAGATCAAAATATGATTCCCAGTTTTGTCTGTCACTGTAATATTCCAGGGACTTTTGAATTAACCATTCAGGCGGATTGGAAGCGCTGAAAGAGTTTTTCCATCCTGCTAATATAGTTTCCATAGTGGGAGTCTTCCTCCTATAATACCAATTAATGGGCCTGGCTGACATTAATCGATACATAACACCAATACTGGTGTTTCCACCAAAGGGATCAATAAGAACGCATCCTGAAATTCTATTGGCTCTGAATATGGAATATAGCATTGAAATCCCACCTCCCATGGAATTTCCCACAAGAACCGGGTTTGATATTTTTTCCTCTTCAATTAACAAATCAATGGCGTTAATAAACGGACCCTTTTCAGAATAGAAATCTTTCATCTCAGTTTTATTGAATTTAGTCTCTCCGTGTCCTGGAAGATCTATGGAAAACATGCTGAATTTCTTTTCATCAAGGGCATTCATTAGGGGATTCCATACCTCTGTGAATGCGCCAAGACCATGAATAAAGATCAGGTTTTTGATACCATTGCCTCTCTTCCTATACCTCAGCAATTTGTTATCTGTCCTAATATATAGATTTTCATCATTTTTGTTTTTATTGATCATTTGTCCAACATCCTTTACAATCTTCCTGTATGATAGAATTGTCCTCTCTATTAAAAGGTACAACGAGTTAAACTATAAACTAATAAGCCATTCATCTTATTCTTCGGGCTAATTATATTTATTTAAGTACCCGATCTATTTAGATTCTTTATTGGATAGTTTCATTACTAGATCCGGCCTATCTGTTCCTATGGAATCAACTCCTGCATTGATACAATTTATAATTTCCTCCTCACTATTTGGAGTCCACACACTTACATTGATTCCTCCCTTGTGGCATAAATCTACATAATCCTTGTTGATACCCTCAAAATACAGAGAAAGAATATTGCTTTTACAGCTTTTTGCCACCGTAACGGGATCAACCGGGAACCCTGCAAGAAGCGCACCTGTTTCCAGAGCTGGAATATATTTTTTTATTTCAAGGAGAATTTCATGGTAAAATGATATTACAATTGTTCTTTTTATGATGTCAGGTCTATCACTGAGAAGTTTTATCATTGCCTTAACAGTGTTTACGTCCTTAAGTTCAACAATTAGAGGTATACTTATACTATTATAAACATCTTCAAGAGTGGGTATTTTATCACCGCTTTTCAGTTTTATTGCCAAGATTTCCTGAAGATTCATCTCTGATATCTTTTTATTTATCCCCGCAACTCTATTCAGATCAGCATCGTGATTGACAATCAAACTTCCATCCTTGCTCAGGTGAACATCACATTCAATGGCATTACACCCAATTTTCTCTGCACCCATAAACGCTTTAAGCGTATTCTCTGGAAAGAGATCACCGCCTCCTCTATGTGCAATAACAAACATTTTCTTCAGTTTAACAATTTAACAATTATACTTAAAGATTTAACCTGAAGAACTGAAATTCATCAAATCCTGGTCAAAATCCGAGTCTTTCTCTTAAATTTGAGCGCCAAATTAGAATTATTAATAAAAAATAATGAATAAAGGGATATATAGAATATATCTGGAAACTATAAATATGATTTATAATATATCAACTATGTTTAAAGCAATGGATGACAGCAAAATCAGAAGAATCCATATGAAAATAACGACCCTTTCTTCTGCTGGTAGTTTTCTGGATGGGTTCGACATCTCAATAATCTCGGTTGCCATACTGACCCTTACTTCCCTCTATTCTCTAACAACAACAGAACAGACGCTCCTCCTTGGCTCCACACTTCTGGGAATGGTTTTTGGTGGAGTAAGTATAGGCTATTTAACTGACATTAAGGGTAGGAGGTTTGTGTTTCTTTGGGATATGGTTATTTTCATTTTGTTTACATTTCTGACAGCTATTTCACTGAATTATACACAGTTATTAATCTTCAGGCTTCTGCTTGGGGTAGCCATAGGCGCAGATTATGCAATTACACCCACAATAATCGCAGAGTTCGCCCCTGCCAAGCATAGGGGGAAATTACTTAGTTTTTCTGGGGGAGCATGGTTTATTGGTGCTTTTGCTGCTTATGGGGTTGGCTATCTGATGCCTCTGTTTTTTCCCGTGGCTGAAGCTTGGAGAATAATGTTCGGTATAGGCATTATACCTGCGATTATCGTTTTATTTTTAAGAAGGGATATCCCTGAATCGCCCAGATGGTTAGTGGCTCAGGGAGAATACACAAGAGCAGAAAAGTCAATGAGAGTGATTAGCAAGGATGCAGAAATCTCATTACATACAAAAAGGAAGAAAACAAGAATAAGTGTCCTATTCAGCAAAAAATATATTGCTGCAACTATTTTTATTTCCATATTTTGGTTTGTACTTGATGCGGTTACTTATGTAATAGCTCTTAACGGGCCATCTATTTTAGCATCTAATTTCAGCTTGACATCAGATGTTGCATCAGGATATGCTGCAATCATAGCTGCTTTTGCGATCATTGGAGCTGTTGTTGCTATCATTTTTATTGATAGAACCGGCAGAAAGAATTTAACCCTTGCAGGGTTTGTTGGAATGGTTATACCATTATTTGTGGCAGCTTTGGTATTTGAATTTTATCCAAATCTAATATTTATAATAATTCTGTTTGTAATATTCGAAATCAGCCAGGAGGTTGGACCTGGAATTACAAATTCCGTATACCCACAGGAATTATATCCTACTGAAATTAGATCAACTGCTCAGGGTTTTGGAACAACTATCAGCAGAATAGGCGCTTTATTTGGAATATTCACATTTGCTATCTTCTCAACAATCACTATTGGATTAGAGTATCTTGCAGTATTATCTTTAATTGGGTTGATTGCTACGATCATATTTGGAGTGGAAACAAAGGGAAAATCGTTGGAGGTACTTTCCGGCGAGTAACTTTTTCCATTTTTGTTAATCAATGCAGATAGCGGTTTTTAATTATTTTAAAAAGATCAAAGGGCATTTTGCGAAATGAGACGATTGTTAAATAAATTTAAAAATGATGAAATTTTTGGAATAATTATGAATAAATGCACTATGCTACAGTGCCTTCTGAAGTCCGATCCTTATGGGGAGTATCCTGCACTAACATAGTTTTCAAATTTTATAGGTTCCTTTACAAACCTCAAAACTGAACTGGTTTCCCTGTAATAGTTCAGGGTTAGTCTGTGTAACATAAGTGGATCCAGAAAACCGCCTTCAGAGATCTTTTCACCAAGGTTTCTCGAGAAGAATCCAGATTTTGCAGCAACCGATGGCATATTTTCCTTTTTTGCAACTATATTCATGCAGTCAACAAAATTGATCATTTCCCTGGAGTTTGCTTCAATGGCTCCCGTGATGGACGAGGCTAATTTTAAAGTTTTTGCAAGATCTTCAACATGAACCGGGCATATGGGTCCACCATCGGGGAAACTCCTCACACCTTTCCCTAAAAGATCCTTTATCATTTTTACAAATTTGTCTTCATTCCCGCCAAAGGCAAAAGACATCCTTACTATTAAGTGGTTTTTTACCAAACTTGCATTATCTTCACCAGTCCTCTTGGTTCTGAAATACTCATTCTGTCCATAATGGACATTTATTGAGGAAAAGTAGACCAGTCTCTGGTTTTTATCAAGTTTCTTAACAGCGGATGCCACATTTTTTATCCCTTTCACATTCAGGTCAAAGAGTTCTTCATCCTTCTGTGAATCTGACCCTGCAAGATATAATATCTCATCGAAATCTTTCACAATATCCTGTACATTGTCAATCTTTGTTATATCTCCTTCAATCCAATTAAACTTAGAAAAATTTTTGCCATCCATTTTGTTCCTGGAAAGATAAGAAACTTCATCATATCCCATTCTCTGCATTAGCTCTTTTCCAAGATATCCAGAACCTCCAATAAATAATGCTTTCACAAAGGGTTAACGATTAAAGAATAAAAAAGGTTATCCCTCATCTTTTAGCTCTTGTATCTCCGAAATGGATAATTTATTATCCGGATTTTTCTGAACATAATCTGAAACACGCTTTAAGAATATTTTCTGAGCTGACTTCAGCAAATAGAAATCAATTTCATAATTGCCTTTCTCAAATTTTACAACTCTTCTGAAAGTCAGGATATCTTCCACAGTGAGAAATGAAAGAAGCCTGCTCAATTCATCGTCTATTATCTCTCCTGAATAAAAACCCGGTTCTTTCTTTAATCTATGTATCTTATCTCCTGAAATATCTTCACTAGAATTGTAAACGCAAACGATCTTTTCCTGCTCTTCATACTTTACCTCCATAATATAATCATTCAATTTGATATCAGAATTTTTCTGGATTGACAAAGGTGAAAAAGTCAGAGAGACTATTGAGATGGCAGCAAATTTACTTAATCTCCCGATTAAATTTTCAAATTGTTCTGATTTCCCAAGATATTCTAAAGAAAACCCCGGGATATTTCTGTTTGAAAAAGTTATGATCTTTGTTATCATGCCCTCATCAGACATTAGATATCTGAGGTAAATTACAACTTTCCCGTTATTGAAGTGAATCGTATCAAGAATTACAGAATATATCCTGAGAGCTTGTCCCAATGCCAGAAGTTCTGAGAATTCCTTTGAAGAATCTTTGATCACAATAAAATCTCCCAGATCCTTATACTGGACTTTTGTCAGAAAAATGGAATCCTCTCTCTTCATACTTTCGGGCTTCTCCAGGTACATAATCAATGAAACATTGTCTCCATCGAAAAGAACACCTCCAAAAAGACTCACCTTGAATTTACTCATTGTTTTGAATATTGGATAGTCTGAGGTGAGGGTAATTATAATCTGTCTCCCTCTTTCGTCAAGTTTTTTAGTATCAATCATTAAACAATCCATTGAGACGATTGATTTATAGCTTATGTTCTTAAATCACAATTTCGTAATTTGATCAACCCTGATACATAATTATAGATCAAAAAGGAAAAATAATTAATACCCACTTGTATAACACACTTATACCAAAAATAGGAGTGATGAAATGACAAAACTATCCATTTCAATAAAAAATCTCAGAGAAATAATAGATTTGCTAAATACGGTTGTATCAGAAGCCAAGCTTAAACTTGATTCCAATGGTCTCAGTGTGAAAGCTGTTGACAGTGCTCATGTTGCAATGATAGATATCCATATGAATAAAGAATCTTTCATTGATTACAACGTTGATCAGGAGGATGAACTGGCAGTTGATGTTGACAAGTTAAAAGGAATAATCAAACTGGCAACTTCAAATGATAATATAGTTATGATAAAGGAGAACGAAAGACTGAAGTTTAAACTGGGCTCAATAAGCAAGAGCATTCCTCTTCTTGACAATAGCTCTGTCCTCACACCGAAGGTTCCAGCAATTCACAGCGAAAGCTACGTAGTTCTGAGAAAGGGAGAACTGGAAAGAGGTCTGAAGGCAGCGGAAGATGTATCAGATGCCATAAAGCTTATAATGAAACCGGAAGAATTCAGAGCAAGGTCCGCATCAGAATCAGAAGACTCCGAGATGGTACTGCAAAAGTCTGACCTCATAGAATTAAACTGCAATGCGGAAGTAAAAAGTTCATATCCGCTCGACTATCTTCTGAGACTGGTAAAATCTCTTGGAAATGCAGAAGAATTGAAATTGAGTTTCAAGGATGATTATCCACTGTCAATAGAATTTAAAACGTCCAAGGACGCAGTTGAAGGAGTATCAGGTTTTTTCCTCTTAGCTCCAAGAATGGAACATTAAAAACGGGCGCGGGGGGATTTGGACCCCCGATCTACAGCTTAGGAGGCTGTTGCCATATCCATGCTTGGCCACGCGCCCAGTGTAAACCTGAAATAATTTACGCATATTTTACATTGTCGTTAGGATTTTTAGGAGAAGCTTTAAAATTTTGATCCACCGGTCAATATGCAGGAACATTCTCTTATTGCAATGCAATTAAGGGTATGCACATCATTGCTCATTTACCTTGAAGCAATACAAATGTTAAGATTATTGTATAAGCTGATTATTTCAAATGCATGATGAATGGAAAACCTTTCGCAGATAAAATTGTTCTTATATCGGGTGGAGCAACAGGTTTAGGACTTGCAATGGCAAAGAAGATTGGCTCTTATGGAGCAACTATGGTGATTCTAAGCAGAAACGAGGAGCGACTCAACGAAGCCGTTGAATCCATGAAGAAGGAAGGCATAAATGCTCACTACTATGTATGCGACGTAAGGGATCATGAAAAAGTGGAAGAAACCGTTCAGGATATATGGAAGGGTCTTGGACCAATAAATTGTCTTATAAACAATGCCGCAGGTAATTTCATTAGCAGGACAGAAGACCTCAGCGTAAAGGCGTTTGAAAGCGTTATAGGGATAGTTCTGATGGGAACAATACATCTCAGTCTTTCCGTTGGAAAGATGTGGATTAAGGAGAAGATGAAGGGAAACATACTGAACATAACCACTACGTATTCATGGACAGGGTCTGGTTATGTGACACCTTCAGCTGCAGCGAAGGGGGGTATAACTGCTTTCACAAGATCTTTGGCATCAGAGTGGGGAAGCAAAGGAATTAGAGTAAATGCCATAGCTCCGGGACCATTTAAAACAGAGGGGGCATGGAAAAGACTTGTTCCTTCAGAGATGGTAGAGAAAGAAATGACAAAAAGAGTTCCGCTGGGGAGGCTTGGTCAACCCGAGGAAATCTCAGAACTTGCAGCTTATCTTCTTTCGGATTATTCAGGATATATTAATGGTGATATTGTAACCATAGATGGAGGCGAGTGGATTTATGGGGGAGGGCAGTTTAACCAGCTGAGCACACTTCCTGATGAATTTTGGGAAAGTTTGAAAGAAAGCAGGAAGAAGATTCGATCCAGTTGATTCCGGAATCTAAACTATAAAAGCCTATCTATATGTGTGAAAATGAGCCCTTACAAAAGACCTTTAATCTATTGTTAAAATGATGTGGTGTATGTCTGAGAAGAATACCGAAATTGAAAAGTTGGGTGAAATCCAAAAAATCATGAAATATCTCTCCACAGAACATGGCGGGATGGCAGGAGCATATGATTCATTTATTAAGTCAGTGCTGAAGAATGAAAAATTGTCGCTCAAGGTTAAGGAATTAATCTCAATAGCATTGTCCATAAGCTCTCAATGTGAATGGTGCATAACATACCACGTAAAGATGGCTCTGGAAGCAGGGGCAACAGAAGAGGAAATTATTGAGGCAGGTATGGTTTCAGTGCTCATGAGCGGTTCTCCTGCACTGATGCATCTAATTCCCGTGAAGAAAGCTCTTGACGAATTTAAAAAATGAAGAAGTTTAAAGAAGATTTTCGAGAACTTCTATCATCTCATTTTCGTATTTTACTGCACCACTTTTTATTTTCAAATATTGTTCAGCCAGTGATGATACCTTTAATAAACTTACATGGGCTCCTTTATCGGTCTTATATATGGTAATCTTGCAGGGAAGGAATAATCCCATGGATTCATTTTCTGCTATAAGTTCTTTCGCGGCCTGCGGTTTACAAACATTCATTATGTAATAGGTTTTGAACTTTTCCTGGAAATTATTTTCAAGTATCTGTTTTAGATCGATGTAGGAAAGTGTCACAAAACCCTTGTCTTTCATTTTTTTCATTATAATTCCAAAAAGCTTTTCAGCATCATATTCATAATCTTTTTCAAAGCTGTACATAATTTCATAATGTTAAAACAATTCATTAATTTGTGGATTTCCCATGGAAGGCAATTCAGTCTTGAGGTTTTCCTTCACATTATATAGGTATGAGTCAGAACCATATTTGTAAACGAATAAGGCTTTATTATTTAAGACGATAACGTAGAATGAAACCTAAGATTTCAGTTATCGGTGCAGGAAATGTAGGAGCAAGTTTGGCACAGTTCCTCGTTTTGAAGGAACTGGGGGATGTTTATCTCTTTGATGTTGTTGACGGGGTGCCTGAAGGAAAGGCACTGGACATTGCAGAGGGTAACCCTCACTGGGGAGTGGATTCAGAGGTAAGAGGATTCACAACAATCGACGAAACTGCATATAAAAATATGGAAAATTCCGACGTCATTATTGTAACTGCAGGTCTTGCCAGAAAACCTGGAATGAGCAGGGACGATCTGCTGGAAAAAAATGTGCAGATTATTTCTTCAGTGGCAAGAAACGTAAAAAAATATTCTCCAAACTCAAATATTGTAATCGTTTCAAATCCAGCCGACACTATGGCATACGCATTCCAGAAGGTAAGCGGCATTTCACCTTCCAAAATTATTGGTCTCGGAGGATCTCTTGACAGTTCCAGATTCAGAACATTCCTTTCAATGGAATTGGGAGTTTCTGTAGAAGACATAAATGCATTTGTTATAGGTGGTCACGGGGACGATATGGTTCCTTTCATTAGATATTCCAGTGTTTCTGGAATTCCAATTTCAAATCTGCTATCTAAAGAAAAAATCGATGAAATAGTTAAGAGGACAAGATTCGGAGGCGGAGAAATAGTCAACTACCTGAAGACCGGTAGTGCATATTATGCCCCAGGCGCATCAATAACTGCCATGGTTGAATCCATAATAAGGGACAAGAAGAGAGTTATCCCATGCGCTGCATATATAGATGAAAAACTCTCAAAACATTATGACGCAAAGGGTCTTTTCATTGGGGTTCCAATAAAGATAGGAAAACACTGTGTTGAAGAGATTTACAAAATTGATTTCACCGCAGAAGAAAGGGAACTATGGATGAAAACCGTTAAATCGGTTTCAGAAAATGCGTCAAAAGTGGATCAGTTTTTGGCCAAAGGAAATTAATTTTATCCCCTATCTTTTTTTTTATAAAATTCTGGAAGATAATCATATTCCACAGGGTCTTCAATTCCCGCTTCCATAAACCCTCTTAACCGCAACAAACAGGAATCACATTTACCGCAAGCTTTCTCTCTGCCAAGATAACAGGAATGGGTCAGTTCATAGGGTACTCCAATTGATATTCCAAGTTTTATAATTTCTGATTTTTTGAGATACTGCAGGGGAACTTCAAGTTTGAACCCATTCAATATTCCCAGTTTGGTTCCTTTGTTAAGGGTATCCCTCATAGCATTGAAAAACTCTGGTCTGCAGTCTGGATAACCAGAATAATCAAGGGCATTTGCCCCTATAAATATTGTTTCAATTCCTCTTACTTCTGCAATCGACGAGGCTATGGTTATGAATATAATATTTCTTGATGGAACGTAGGTATTTGGTATATAATTGTCATCTCTGTTCAATGAGCCCTGTTCAACCTCTATATCAGACGTAAGTGAACTTCCTCCTATCTGAGTAAGGTCAATTCTGAATATTTTGTGTTCCAGAGAATAGTGATCAGCTATCTTCTTTGCCCGTTCAAGTTCAATCCTGTGCCTCTGACCATAGTCAAATGAGAGTGCAAGAAGCTCATATTCTTTATTTAAAGCAATACCTGTTACCGTGGCTGAATCAAGGCCCCCGGACAATAGAACAATCCCTTTCTTTTCATCAGACATCAAAATTTACCTCTCCATTCAGCTCCCTGTCCGGGCCCCTCCTGAACGGACATAGTTATTTCCTTTAGGTTAGGCTGACCCTTTAATGCAGTTATTAGCTGCCTACCGAGATAACCGGACAATTCTTCGCTGGAGCTCGTATATGTATCAATAAAGACCACGAACTGCTCTGGTATAACCATCTTAATATCCATGTATGAAATCTGAACATATCCATTATTTATCTCATATTTTGAATATTTTTGAGAAGAGGGGAGAAGTAACTTATGGTCAAGTGACTCCAGGATTCCCCTAATATTCCTTTTAATCAGACCGAAATCTGCCATGATTCCGTCATCTAAGGTTCCCTCAACTCCAACCATTATTCCATAATCATGACCATGAAGTCTTGAGCATTTATCATGATCAGGGATGAAATGAGCTGCGGCAAATCTTAGATTTGCTTTCCATCCATCTATGTAGATTCTCATAATCCAATGATGTGTTATCAATTCTTATATCTATTGAAAAATTTTTTTTAATGTTCAAGAAGAGATCTCATTTATTCACTATATATGATCAATGTCGGAAAACTTCATTAGGAATCCATTCTAACTCTCAAGTTTTGTCATCCTTTAGTAAATCGTTCAACTTTGAGCCCTTATCTATTTTAATGGAAACCGATCCCACCACTATAATGTATATCCATGCGAGCATTGAGAAGGCTCTTCCGAATGAATAACTGCTGAACTGAATATGGCCGGATAATGCAGAGGGAGATATGGGTGGCAGCGCAACAAGACCCGACAGAAGATAGACAATCAGGTTAAATAATGTAAATAACACAGAAGGAAGATACCAGATTTTCAGCCCTAAAAGGAATACTATTCCTATAACTATGAAGGCGGCAACTTCAATCTCCAGCCAGAATGTCACATATGGATATGCAGAAGGAGAAGCATACAGGTGAGCTGCTGCATCTATGATAGCAAAACTCAAAATCGTAAATCTAAGAAATTTGATTTTCGAATATCCTCCAGTAATACTTTGAAGAAGTTCGTTCATTAAAATGATTATATTTTCATAATTATAATAGTTTGCCTTTGGAAAGCCTTGTTTTATCTATTTATGGAGAGGTTTACTTTAATAGATACATGAAAATAAGTCTAAATACCGTTAAAAAAATGTACATACGAAGAAAAGATCAAATTCTTTGGAAGAAAATTTAAATAATAACTTAATACTTTAAGTGAAAATGATAATTCTTTATGATCAAGACGGGAGCCATGGTACTATTTTAGATGCACTGATGAAACCATTGGGCATTCCATATAAGATCATGAAGGAGTTTGATGAGTCAGCAATTATTGATGGTAAAGCTACAAGTTTAATTATATATCTCACAAAGCCGGTTGATGATGATCTGAGAGATTTTCTCATTCTTGATCAAAGAAGTTATCATCTCATAATTTTCATGGATAAAGAAATTGAACTTGAGGATTATATTAAGTACAGCTCAGAAAATATTGTCCTGAAAACTAAGGATCTTGAAGAGATGAGGACAACACTCAGGCTTGCTTTGACAGATAGTAATGTAAGAAGACTCCGCGCTATAAACAATACAAGCATATTTCTTGCAAAGAATGGCCTATATCCTGGAGTTATATACAACACGGAACCAGAAAAGACAAATCTTTTCCTTTCACTATTATTTTCAGAGAACATAAACAAAGAAAAAATTCTGGTTATTTCAAGAAATAATTTTAGAATGGAAATTCCGGAAGTCCTAAATATTGAAAATTTTATTTGGGTCACAGATAGTATAGGGGCCGGAAGAAACAGGCCTGCCAATCTTTCTTTTATTACGGAGACAATTCAGAAAAAAATAACGGATGATGGAGCGAACATAATATTTATCGATATTTTTGATCTTCTCATGATTTATCATTCATTCTTTGAGGTGGCCAGAACGTTCGAGCAGTTGAAGAGCTCTATTATAGAAAGGAATCTATATTTGATAATGGTATTGGACAGGGACGCAATGGAAAAGATACAATATGGGATGATTACGAGATTCTCCGAAGAATGGAAAATTGACACGGTGAGGGATCTAAACAGATAGGTGTTTGATGTCAGATAACAAAGTTTTTGGTTTATTTTCTGAATTTTTCAATCAGAAATACGGAAAATCTCTAGTTGTAAAGGGGAAACCGGGTTCAGGAAAAACAACTTTTGCCCTTGAATTTACAGGAATGGTTTATAAAGAAAACCCAGTTCATTATCTCTCCTCAAGGTTTAGTGATGATCCTCTTAAGGAAGTTTTCAGTTTTATAGATGAGGTATCGTATCGATCCAATAAGGACTCAATAGAATTCAGAGAGGATTTTTCCAAAGTCACGACCGATTCCTTAAAAAAACTTGAACTGATGATCGAGGAAAAACGGGTTAAGTCTTCATCAAGTGGGCTGATATTCAATATTCAGGAGGTCATTCCGGAAATTAATGCAATTTATTCCTTTGTGGAAGAGAATGCAGGCACCAATCCAATTATAATTCTTGATTCAATCGAAGCCCTGGCTCAGAAATACGGCATTGATGAGGGCATTTTATTCTCCGTATTGCAGAATGATCTTGTGGAGCACTCAGGAGTAGGTCTTGTTGTCATTTTGGAAAACACTGGAAATGCACAATTGGAATATTACGCAGATGGGGTAATGAGTCTGGACTACAAAATTATGAACGATTATCTGGTGAGAACTATGAGAATTGAGAAATTCCGAGGTCTCCCAATAGGTTCCAATCCAACATTTCTTTATTCTCTTAAGGGCGGAAGGTTCAACGTTTTCCCACAGCCTGAATTCGAATATCCAAAGAAGATGCTGAAAAAACAAGAAGTAAAGCAAATCAAGCAGTATGAAGTACCTTTAGGAAACCAGGAATTCACACCTTTAACAGGGGGAACAGCAGATGAAGTACCTCTGGGCACAGTTGTAATATTACATAGAAAAAATATATCGGAGATTATGGATAATGCGGTAAATCTTTTCAAAAATAATCTCATAAAGAAAACGATATCGGAAGGACGGGGTGTTATTGATGTTACTTCCAGCAGCTATGAGACGTCCAGAATGCTCGTCTCAGTTGTTGAATCTAATTTATTGAAACATTACATAACTGCTGAAAGGACAAAGCGTTCGAATCCATATGTTATTAATCTGGAAGGTAAGAGTATGTTTGCCGATTTCCCAAATGAGGTCATAGATTTTTTCATGTCTTCATCAGTAAGGCCAAATATATACTTATTTTCCACAGATTTTCTTTCATTTACATACGGACCAAATTTTATAGGGGAGCTTATCAATATAATTAATGAAATCAGGATCACCGGCATAGTAGTCATAGTGGCGGATAATGAATATTATGAGAAATTAAGCCATTATTCCGGACTTACCATACACTTTTCTGAAGTATCAGGTTCCATTCTGGTTTCATCCGGAACAAATAAGATTTTTGTAATGAACATTGAAAAGGACAAAGAAGGTTGGCCGACTATCAAACTGACAGAGATAAATTAAGCAGTTTTCATAACAGTGAGGTAAACCTTAATTTCCAGCTTTCACTGTTCTGTTATGTACCCGAACATGCGGTTGAGACGTTTGCGCTTAAACGAGAATATGAGAGAGCTTGTTTCAGAAACTTCCATTGACATCAGCCATATGGTAATGCCAGTATTTATCGATGAATCTTTGAGCGACAAAAGAAAAATTGAATCAATATCTGGTATTTATCAGCATTCATTGAATTCAGCTGAAGCTTATGCAACACGCCTGAAGGAACTTGGAATAAAGTGGGTCCTCCTCTTCGGAATACCTAAGATGAAGGATGCCGAGGGAAGTGAAGCATATAATGAGGACGGTATAATTCAGCGAACTGTTCCAATATTCAGGGAAAGAGGAATCAGTGTTATAACCGATCTGTGCATGTGTGAGTATACGAGTCATGGGCATTGTGGAATACTGAAGGGAAACTATGTTGATAACGACTTCACTATAAACGCATATGGAAGAATAGCGGTCTCCCAGGCTCAGAGTGGTGCTGATATAATTGCACCATCAGGAATGATGGACGGACAGGTTAAAAAGATACGGGAATATCTTGATAAATCTGGATTTGAAAACGTACCCATTATGGCGTATAGTGCGAAATACAGTTCAAGCTTATACGGCCCATTCAGGGAAGCAGCAAAATCCGCTCCATCATTTGGTGATAGAAGGACATATCAGATGAATCCTGCAAACGGAAGAGAGGCCATGAGGGAAATTGCAATGGATGTGGAAGAGGGCGCAGATATGATAATGGTAAAACCTGCCCTTTTCTATCTGGATATTATACGGCAAGCAAGAGAAAGGTTTGATCATCCGCTTGTTGCTTACAGTGTTAGTGGAGAATACCAGATGTTGAAGAATGCTATTGATAAAAAGTTTCTCAATGAATCTGCCATTGAAGAAAGTACGTTAAGTATATTCAGAGCAGGGGCGGATATAGTAATAAGCTATTTCACAGAGTATCTAGCAGAGGAAATGAGAAAAAGACAAGGTTCAACAGCTTCAAAATGAATGGTTCTTAGACAGGCAAGTGATGCAGGAAATTTTAGTGGACATTGTCACATTCCGGTTGATAAATAGTGATGATACCAGAATGATGTACTTAGCAATCCCTCATTTGTCTTGAACCGATGTTTGAATAGCCATGACTGTATTGAGAAATGTTGTTCTGCTTTGTCTGAGGTCTTTTCCACATTTGGATCCTTAAGATATGGAAACACTTCTTTTC
>JAKATR010000069.1 GCA_021818675.1 Thermoplasmata archaeon
ACTCATAGGTTCATGTAGAACTGTAATGTAAAATATTCAGCCGAGGTCTTTAACAAAAACCAACAATTTTTTCTTATTCTATGCCAATATAATTTATTTTTCTAAGAGGTGACAGCGCGGGGAGAGGGATTCGAACCCTCGCTCTCTAATGAGAAATAGCTTAGCAGGCTACCGCCGTACCGCTGGGCCATCCCCGCTTATGATGGAAAACGCTCCTGAAGATCGTTCGCTATCTGTTCGAGGACTTCCTCAAAATCATCATTTTCCAGCGTCACAACGTCTCCTGTGGGCAGTATGATTCTAGCTAAATATGTTTCTCCTTCTTTTGAAATTTCAACTTCCGCAAGTCTCTCTGACATGTTATCATCGGTAAATTTCAGCACCTATATTATACTTATTTTGATTTTCTGAAAAAACAGATGAATAATAGTTTTTGATTATTTACATTGTAACAAAATTCAATCCTGAACGACTCAATGCTAACAGAAACCTTAGAATTTTCTAAATTTAAATTTTTTTGGTGCTTTAAATGTGGATAACTTAGTAATTACTGTCTTCAAATCAAATGCAAAGGAATAAATTACTCTTGCATAACAAATTAAGCATATGATTTCACTTTTAATTATGTTATCTGAGGTGCTTTTGGCATAAATCAGTTAAATTTATATAACTGTAAATTAATTGGTGTTTTGGAGGTTAGTATCATGGACTTCATTGCAAAAAGAAGAGACTACGACGATGATGATGAATATGATGATGACGATTAGAATTATTTAAAACCTTTTTTTGAACTATTTTTAAATTATAAATCACAATACATGAATGTTAAATTAGATTTATTGATAAGTTATAAACTGGCAGAGTGAATATGGTGAAGTTATTGTTTTCGTTTCCTTTTGAAGATGGACGGTAATGAACGCAAGGAATATGCTGATTCAGCCAATAAATAACCTCCTGGATAGATATGGTATCGATCAGCTTACAGAGGCTCAGGAAAAACTAATTCCAGCCATATTAAGCGGTGAAAATGCCATTCTTATATCGCCAACAGGAAGTGGTAAAACAGAAGCGGCCATCTTACCTGTTTTTCAAAAGATAATTGAAAATTCCCTGTTGCCCATAAGTGCCCTATTTATTACGCCTTTAAGAGCCTTAAATAGAGATATACTTGGCAGACTGAAGGAATATGGTCAGCATCTTGGAATCCGTATTCAGGTAAGACACAGCGATATGTCCGATGCGCAAAGAAAAGAGCTCAGGGATAATCCTGCCAATATTATTGTTACAACACCTGAGTCGCTGCAGATTCTTCTTAATTCAAAAAAAATGGATGAAAGCCTCATGAACATTAAATATGTCATTGTTGATGAACTTCATGAACTCGCCCAGAACGAGAGAGGTACACAACTTTCCATAGGTCTTGAGAGACTCAGAGAACTTAGCGGAGATTTTCAAAGAATTGGTCTTTCAGCAACAATAGGAAACCCTGAAGAACTTGCCCTTTTCCTTAAATCGGACGGATCTGTTAAGGTTCTTAAAACCTCAATGGAAAAAGACATATCCATAGAGGTTACGATAGCCGAGAACGCTAAACCTGAAATTGCTGAAAAGATGGGATGCGATCCGGAATATGCAGGAGCAATTGCAATGATCCATGATCTCGTTGAAAGTCACAATGGGACCCTTGTATTTGTAAACACCAGAAGTGTTGCCGAGGATATTGCTTTCAGATTATCACTATACTATAAGGAATCACTCCTGAAAGTTCATCACGGATCTCTTTCCAGGGAAGTACGAGAAGAGGCTGAAATGCTCTTCAAATCTGGCCAGATAAAAGGGCTCATATGCACTTCCTCGCTAGAACTTGGGATTGATATTGGAAGTGCAGATCTGGTTATTCAGTTCAACTCCCCAAGACAGATAAACAAACTTATTCAGAGGACCGGAAGATCTGGCCACTGGATAAAGAAGAGATCGAAAGGCGTAATTATATGCAGTGATATCATTGAACTTGAAGAAGCTATGGCCATTGTTGGGCAGGTTTACGATCGTGTATTGGAACCTGTTATCATAAGAAAAGGGTCAATGGCCACTGTGGCAAATCAGATCATACTTGAAGTTCAGAGACTAAAGGAATTTAATTCAATTAATTTTATGAATTTGTTAAGAAGAAGCTATCCGCTTATAGATATGACCCAAGACCTCTTTGAGGAAGTTGTGAATTTTCTTATTGAGACCAGAAAGATCAGGTTAGAAGAAAACATTATAAAGAGAAGAGCCGGAACTCTGGACTATTTCATAACAAATATTTCCATGATACCCAGCGAACGCAACTTCAGGGTTATTGATGTTATAAACAGAAGATTTGTGGGAACTCTTGATGAAAGATATGTCCTGAATGAAATTGAGCCTGGCTCATATTTTGTTATTCGCGGTGCTACCTGGAGAACAATCAGGATTGAGGAGGAAAAGATACTGGTTGAACCTTTTGTCACAGCAGCACTGGCTCCAAAGTGGACGGGCGAAGACATTCCGGTTCTGCCCGATGTGGTGAAGAGAGTTTCGGAAAACCGAAAGCGTATGGGCATAGATGAATGCGTTACCGGGAGATCCAGGGAAATTTTAAAGGAGTGGTATGAGAGTGAATCCGGCACCTTTGAAAGGGTTATCATTGAGTCACAGGGCTCAGAAATTGTCATACAATCAATGCTTGGAACCAGGGGAAATTTTGCCCTCACTGAAATCCTTGGAGGAATCATAACAACAATAACAGGAGAAAGTGTTGAATCAGACTATTCACCGTATCATATATTCTTCAGGGTTTCCAGAAGAATGTCAGCCATGGATGTAGAAAAAATAATCCGGGGAATAGAAGAGGACAGGATAATGTCATATATTGAAGCCAGCTCAAGAAGATCAAGGTTCTTCACCAATGTATTTCTATATGAGGCCAGGAAGTTTGGCGTAATAAAAAATGATGCTGACATTTCAAGAATAAGGTTCGATAAGATCGTGGAGTCCTACAAGGAAACAATTCTCTACAAGGATTCTGTAAGAAAGATGATAGCTGACTATATGGACATTGAATCGGTTGTAGATTTTCTTCACAGGATCAGGAACAATTCTGTTATATTTGTTGGAAAAGATAGAATATCAAAGTCCTCAGAAATATTTCTCACCCACTATTCTGAGAGGATAATGCCCCTCAAACCCACCAAGGCCATTATTGATTCAGTTACGTCAAGGCTTATGAACGAAGAGATAACCCTGCTGTGCCTTTCCTGCAGGAATACAAGAACTATGAAAGTAAAGGACGTAACTGTAACAAGATGCCCCTTATGCGGAAGTTCCCTTGTTGCAGGCATTTCACATTATGAAAAGGATCAGATAATGAAAGGAATAAATTCAGGGAAAATAGAGGAGAAAACCCTGAAAAGACTGAGAAAAAATGCTCATCTGGTTAAGGAACGCGGAAAAAGGGCAATAATTGCGCTTGCCGGGAGAGGAATTGGATCGGAAACAGCTTCCAGAATATTATCAGTGAGTTATTTCAGCGACGAAGATTTTATTAAGGAAATTCTCAATTCTGAAATGGAATATGCAAGAAATCGGAGGTTCTGGAGCTGAAAGATCCTGAACTGTGCGTTCTGAAGGATAAGGCCATAGAATTGAATATGCATGTGCCTGTACTTGTCGAGGGAAATCACGATGTTGAAGCACTTCGGGAAATCGGTTTTAAGGGACATATCATAAAGATTAACAGGGGACTCTCACTGGACATTTTTGCAGAAAAGATCGCGAGAAATTTTCCTTATGTTATAATATTAATGGACTTTGATCGAAAGGGGAAATCCATAAAGGAAAGGCTTGTTGTACTCCTGAAATCATACGGTTGCAATATAAATGGGGATCTGTGGGATTTCATTATGAAAAATTATAACATAAAAAGCGTGGAAGATATTCCATGGCTGGTCAGGAAAGTTTTATCTGATTCTGAATTTGGAATAAAGAATAGATTTTGAATGGATCACATTTTCAATTTACCGTCGATACTCATTGAATTAAGTCTTTCGGTTACCTTCGCACGGATATCACTGTCCGATTTGGGATTTATAATTTCTTCTCCGTTTTCATAGACTTTCCTGTTGAGAAGTTCCAGTTTCCCACCGCATTCACATTTTTCAATATGCAGTTCCGATGGTTTGACCTTCACTTTGTGACACTTATTACATCTTGAAACGTCCTTTTTACCGGAATATTTTCCCTTCTTGGTTATTGCAGTTCCGTTTATACTCACAATATCCATGGAAAAATCGATAGATTTTGCTGATGAGATGTATGTTCCTACACCGAATGCTTCTGCACCTGCCTCCCTGAGCTTTGAGACAGCTTCATAATCAAGCCCGCCGGACACCATTATCTTAATATTACTGAAGCCTCTAAGATTCAATTCCCACCTTATCTCCCTTACGATATTCGGGAAGTTACCCCTTCTGGATCTTGGTGTATCCAGTCTTATATAATCTATACTGGGAAACATTCTGGCTGCTCTCAGCGCACTCTCCTTTTCATCACTGAAGGTATCTATGAGAATGGTTCTTTTTCCTTCCGGGAAATTTTCAGTAATATATTTCCATGCTGCCTCCTCGCCCATGAGCAGAGCCATTGAGTGAGGCATGGTACCAACTGGATCCATGGATATCCTTTCAGCTCCAAGAATTCCAGATACTCCATGGGCTCCTCCAATATATGCGGCTCTGTCAATCATTGGAGATATTGCAGGGTGCATTCTCCTGATGCCGAAGGAATAGAACGGGGCTGGGTAACTTGCCATATATACCCTTGATGAGGCCGTAGAAATACCGGATGACTGGCATATCAATCCGAGAATAGCGGTTTCCATCTCCCCTATTTCTGAATACTTCCCTTCAATAGTTATGAAAGGAACAGGAATTCCTGCACTATCCCTAGTTCCTATAATTTCTCCTTCCTCCAGAGCACTGATTGTCAGGTTCCTTGGTTTTAGAAGAGACAGAACTTCCTTTAAACCGCTGAATGTTATCCATTCCTCCTCGTTGGAAGAAGTTATTTCTACTACAACTTCCTGATCATGTGAAAGTCCTTTCATACTTCTGCTAAAATAAACATCACTTGCCTTTCCCGCTCTTATCTCATCCTCATCAGCTATGTAAAATCCAGAATGATCCTTTACCGTCTTAATCAACCTCTTCACTTTTTATTATGGACACACCATAATTTCTTTTCATATCTTCCAGTGCTTTCATGTGATTTTCTTCAGAAATCGAGGTGCACAGGTCCCCAATAACAGTTATGGAATATCCTCTGAAAAAAGCTCCTGCTGCTGTGTGCAGTACGCAGATATCCGTGCTTATCCCAAATAAGTATAACCGGGTAACCCCCTTAGCTCTCAAATAACCATCAAGATCGGAGTCAAAAAAAGCATCAAAGTGCCTTTTTTTAATGTGATAACCAGAGATTCCATTGAGTGATTCGTGAAGTTCCGAACCCCATTGTTCCATTAAGCAGTGTTCACCCCATACCCTGAATTCAGGATCATCCTGAATATGGCTGTCCATTGTGAATATTATGAGATCATCCTTTCTTTCAGAGAGAAATCTGGATGCCTTTTTCGTTACTTCAAGAGCCCTGTTACTTCCAAATTTACCCTCAACAAAATCGTTCACCAGATCGACAACAACAAAGGCTTTTTTCTCATTGCTCATAAAACCACTGACTTCCGTCTTTCCCGTCTTCTATTGTAACTCCTGATTCTTTCAGGGCTTTCCTTATCTCATCTGATTCCCGGAACAGTTTTTTCTTCCGAAGGTCTTCCCTTATTGAAAGTAGGGTTTCTACTGTCTGCGAAGATATCTGTTTCGGTTTTTCAATGAATATAACTGAAAGGAAACTGTCTGCCCATTTCAATGTTTCAATCCCTTTGAGTGCTTCCTCATGGGACAAACTGGTTTCCTTTTCAACTGCCTTTCCCGCGATGTCAAGTATGTATCTTAAGGCACCTCTTGTGTTGAAATCATCATCCATGGATTCCTTTATGCCGTCCTTATACAGCTGAAAGTCTATTCCTGAACCGTTTCCCTTAGCATTTTCCATTATCCTGAGTGCCCTCTTAATATAGTTCAGATTAACCCGCGATTCCTTTAACAGCTCAATGCTGAAATCTGCAATGGATCTGTATTGAGCAGAAAGCATGGCATATCTTATCTCAGAAGGAGAATAATCCTTCAGAAGATCGCCCGGTATGAGGAAATTATTAAGAGACTTTGACATTTTCTGTCCATTCAATGTGAGCATACCTGTGTGCATCCAGAAATTGGTAAGACGGTCTTTACCGCTAATGCTTTGCATTATGGCTATTTCACCCTCGTGATGCGGGAATATGAGATCCAATCCGCCTCCATGAATATCATACACATCTCCAAAGTATTCTTCAGTTATTGCGGTGTCTTCGATATTCCATCCGGGTCTGCCCTTTCCCCATGGTGAATCCCAAGATGGTTCACCCGGTTTCTGAAATTTCCACAGTACAAAGTCCCCCTGATTTTCCTTGTCTTCGGATACGGATGCCCTCAGGCCGGATCTCAATGCGTCAGTGTTTTGACCGGATAGTTTTCCATAATCCTTGAATTTAGAGATCCTGAAATATATACCATCCTCAAGTTTGTATGTATACCCCTTATCTTCCAGTATCTTTATCTGCTCAATTATCTCATTGATATGAAATGTTGCTCTGGCATAAAGCGATACAGAATCTATTGAGAAGGTCTTCATGGATTCCATATATTCATTGAGGAATGAAATGGAAAGTTCCTGTGACGAAACAGCTGTTTCATTGGCTCTGGTGATTATTTTGTCATCGATATCTGTTATATTCTGAAGATAAAAGACTTCATATCCTGAAGATCTTAGATATTTTGCAACAACATCAAAGAATATGAATGTTCTCAGGTTACCCATGTGTGGGGAATCATAGGGCGTTATCCCGCATACGAACATCTTCACACGCTTGCCGTTGATTGGCTTGAATTCCTCCTTTGAAGATGTCATGGTATTAAATATGAACATGTTTCCATGGCATGCTGATTTACGTTAAAACGGTTTTGACACTAACAGAAGCATTTCTGTGTCTAAAAACGGTTATCTTTTAGGCAAATTTTTATGATGTCCCATAACCTCTCAATTATATGTCAAAAGATTCACGGGCGTTTTACAGTGAAATGGGGGTTCAATGGCTTTCGGACAGAAAAGATCCATTGCATACCGATGAGGAGTTGACCTATTTATTGGATGTGCTGAGAACTAAAAATGATGTCCTGGATCTGGCATGTGGCTTTGGAAGGTTCAGTATACCGCTGGCCAGAAAAGGGTACAATGTGACAGGAATAGATATCACACCAATATTTATTGAACGCGCAAGGGAAATTGCAGATCAGGAAGGATTGCGAATTCAGTTTTCAGTTGGTGATATGAGGAACATTACATATGATGACCACTCATTTGATGCAGTTATATGTATGTGGAATGCATTCAGCGAGATTATAGACTCTGCTGATCAGATAAAGGTGACTGGGGAAATTTACAGGGTTCTTAAGAAGGGAGGATTAGGTCTAATCGAGGTCAGGAACCACAGATCACCAAAAGTCCTTACTGAAAATTATATTGATGATTTGGAGGCTATGCCAAGTTTCAATCACACGAGGGGTACATTAAAAAAGATAGCAAGAGAAGCCGGCATGGTAAATTATGAGGTATATCTGGATACTTTCGGTGGAAGAAGAAGACTTTTCCTTAAGATTTTGAAATCATGACCGCTCCAGGAATTTTGTATTCGCAGGGTCCCAATTTTTCATTGCGTGACCAATTGATGAGGAGGAACTATTCACGAAAATATTGGGGCAAATAGTCAGATATATTATATTTATCGTAATATTAGGGGAATGAGTTCTGATGACTTTGCCATTGAAGTTAATGACCTTGTGAAGAGTTACGATGGAAAGAGCAATCAGGTTGATCATCTTAATTTTAAAGTTCCATATGGAGAAGTATATGGCTTACTGGGGAAAAATGGTGCGGGTAAGACAACAACAATCAAGATTCTTACCACTCTAATACAGCAGAATTCAGGGTCTGCAAGTATATGTGGAATTGATGTGAAAAGGAAACCAAACAGCGTCAGGAAGATTATTGGTGTTGTGCAGCAGAACGAATCCTTTGACTTCACAACGGTTGAAAAGAGTTTCTATATTTATGGGCTGTTATGGGAAATACCAAAAAGCACAGTGACGCAAAGAGCATCTGAACTGATGCAACTCTTCGATCTCAACGAAATCAGGAACAGAAGAATGTTTGAACTTTCTGGAGGACAAAAGAAAAGAGTTCAGGTGGCAAGGGAATTTATTCATGATATGAGTGTCCTGTTTCTGGATGAACCCACTGTTGGAATGGATCCAATAATGAGAAGAGAGATACTTAACTACATCCGTGAAAAATCAAAGGAGGGCCTGACTGTGCTCTTCACAACACATATACTGGAAGAAGCAGACTATCTCTGCAAGAAGATCGGCATGATCAATAAAGGAAAGATGGTTGCTGAAGGCAGGTCTGAGGAACTGAAAGAAAAATTTGAGTCGATGAGAAAGCTTGCAATAACATCAAGGGAACCTGTGGATAAGAATCTAAAGAGCTCCCTGATGAAAAAGTTCTCACAAATGCAAACCAACATTGAATATGAAGTGGAAAATAAACAGATAACGGTAATAGGGAAAGACATGGGCAGAATTCTTCCTGAAGTGATACAGATAGTCAATTCACTTTCCATCGAGATAGATCAGGTAGTTTTGGATAATCCATCACTTGACGATGTCTTTATTGAGGTGATGAAGGGTTGAAACTTCCTTCCTTTGTCCGACTTACAATAAGAAATATTCGCGTGAATATGGATCCGGGAACAATGATGTTCATGCTTGGGTTGCCCGCACTCTATCTGGCAGTTCTTGGCGTTATGTACGAAGGATTAATAACTTCAGTTCCCGGACCCAATGGTCCAATATCTTACATAACGTTTCTTGCACCAGGCATTATAGGAATGCAGGCTCTCACTGCAGGCAATATAGGGGGCGGAATGCTATGGGCAGACAGGAGATGGGGCATGTTTGAACAGATATTGGTTGGCCCATTCAGAAGGATCGACTATCTTATGGGTATCATGCTTCTTGCAGTCATATTTTCCGTAACTGGGAGCACAATAATGGCTGCATTGGCATTCTATACCTCTGCTCACCTTTTTGTGACCCCGGTAAATATTATCCTTCTTTTCATAACACTTGCCATAGGAACTACTTTCTTCAGTTCTCTATTTCTCATATTCGCTGTTAAAATAAAAAGCATGAATGCCTATAATACAATAACAATTGTCCTCTTCTTCTTCCTTGATTTTGCAAGCCCGTCATTCTATCCAATAACCAGCAAAACTCCTGTTGCCTTGAAGGCATTTATCGATATTAATCCCCTGAGCTATATAGTCTATTCGGCCAGAGATATACTTTCCTACAATCAGCCATACTCATCCCTTGAACCATTGCTTGTAATATTTATTATAACACTGGCTTTTCTTGGGCTCGCTGTGAAATTATACGGAAATGTTCAAACAGGAGTATGAATTTACTTCATAATTTCTCATACCATAACAATTGCGATGATTTTCTGGAAAACCTCATAAGCTTTCAAAAATGAAATTCCATGAAAAATTATTTGGTCTTTGACATGCTGAAATGGTTGAGAAGATTAATTAAATGATTGAGACTAAGTCGATTTATTGACGGTCTCTGGAGGCTCTCCATGTATCTGGTGATATATTGAGAATTGGCATCTTTGCTTTCAAGTGTCTCCTGCATAAATATCATAAGTTTGCCCTTATAGGAAAACCGATAAATAATGTAAATTATGATCAATGGCCAGAATAGGAACTCGTTGATCTCTGTGAAAATGGCATTTCCAGCGGTTGAATAGAATAGAAAAATTATGATTACAATCAGAATGCATATCTTTAGTAAAAGGAGGATATTTTTCCCTGCCTCAAGTTCTTTAATTCTTGTATCTCTATACTGATTCCCGTCCATGTTAGTTACGCTTCTGTTAATGTCCTTAACCAATAAAAAGGGATTGAGAGTTAATAGTTTTATCCAAATTCAATAATTTATCATGTTCAAATGCGATTATCCCTGTATTTCAGGAAGAAAGCCAGATCATATGAAATTTTAGTCAAAGCAGCCATGAAAAATATTCCAGGGGGAAAGATTTCCATGATAATTCCTGCAATACCCGGTCCCGGTATCTGCATTCCATTTCTGATACCAATAAACACTGAATTACTGTTCACTCTGGATTCCTGCGGTATGACAGTATTTACAAAACTGTCTCTAGCAGGTACATCCATCTGGCTGGTGGATTGACGCAAATATAGAAATACTTCACTGACAACAAGCATATGAAACACAGGTACCATAAAAAGCATGATATTACTCATAATATGAGTGTAAACCATTGTCCTTACAAGTCCAATGTTTCCTGAGATATACTTTGACCCTATAATGGACAGTGCTGTAATAATGTTAACAATGATAAAAATGAAACCTACCTGTGAAATGTCGAGGTTATAAACCACCTTAAAGAACAGAGTTATAATCGAATTATTCACAAGTCCACCGCCAAGAGAATCCACGGAAAAAAGCAATGCCAGACTCCTTACCAGACTTTTTGTCTTCTCATCATGTATCCTTTCCCCTTTCTTTTTAGGAACAAATGCAGGGAACTTGATAAATAAATAAATTGCAACCTGTACAAGGGACAGGATAACATTTATCAGAAAAACCAGCTGGAATGAACTTGGGTTGTATAGGAAGAGAAATAGTGATGCTATAGCGCCACTTCCATAGGAGCCAAAATTGTATACTGCGAACATGGAATTCTTCTGATTCTGATTATCCGTATACAGACTCATGGTATACTGTTCTATGGACTGATTTGCCGTAAGATCTCTTCCACTTAAGGAAAATCCTCCAACGATAAGCGCAATAAAAAGGAATATTACATTTTCCTCCAAGTAAAAGATTGTAAGGGATATTAAAAAAAGTAAGGCCATTAGAAGAAGCTTTCGCTTTGCCATTATTCTGACGGCAGTGTAAACGTATAGAAAAATTGTTGAAATAGCAAGACTAACAAGAATGACAATTCCGATCTCCAATGAGCTAAAGTCAAAGCTGGCAAGAAAATATGGTATGGTTATTGCAAGAGATGTAAAAATGAAAGAGCGAATAGATTTGGTAAACGAAAGCAAAATAGCCTCAAATTTCATAAATGGAAGATTGCTGATTTTATTTAGCTTTTCTCATCTGTCTGAAGGATACCTTTGTTGATTGCCCAATTTTGTCTTTATATTCAAAAAAATTGAAATTCGAGAGTAATCCCTTTTTTTCCATATCCCTTTCGAGTTTAATGAGATTTGGAAAATATTTGGAGAACCATATAAAGACTGGGGCATTTCGTCTTCTAATCCATATCCCCAAAGTTATAATGGGGCTGATCGGATTTGAACCAATGACCACCTGGTTATGAGCCAGGCGCTCTACCTAGCTAAGCTACAGCCCCTACGCCGTTGATCGGATTTGAACCGATGACCGCTCGGTTAACAGCCGAGTGCTCTACCAGCTAAGCTACAACGGCAGGCTTAACGAAAACGTTGAAAAGCTTTTAACTCTTTCGGATCATAGAATCTCAGATATAATAGTTTCCAAGACTCAAAGATTTAAATTCAGAGATTGACCTTCAATAATAATTTTAATCTTCAGAATAGCCTTCAAAAGCACATTTTGATTATATTACTCTGTTATGAGTGAGAAATATGACAAGTATTTTCGCATTAAAAGCGTTTTATCCATGTATCAATTCCTGACTGATCTCCTTTATGTTTATGCCGCAAATTTTTTCAATGTCTTCATTAAGCTTAACAATTTTATTGGCTGCTTCAACCAAATTTTTTCTTTTATAATTTTCAACAACTTCTTCCAAGGTAATAATTTTGTTCCCGGATACCAGGTTATCGGCTTGTGCAACTATTTTTTCTTCCAATGTGACTGGAGTATAATCTTTCACAGGAAGCCCTAATTTTTCGGCTTCATCTTTAGATATTCCCGCCCCGGTATGCCTTTCAACGATTTTCACAATATCTTCGGAAATTTTTGCTGTTCTAAGAATCTCAGCTCCTTTTACTGCATGGTCAATTCCGTTAGTTACCGTTCTTCCTATATCATGAAGCATGGCCCCAGCCCTTACAACCTCAATATTGGCATTGCACGATGAAGCTATACGTGTCGCAAGGCGTTCCACCATAAACACGTGATCAAGTAACCGCTGACTGGCGTTATTCCTTTGAAGAATCAACAGACATTCCTCTCCGTCAGGAATATAATCGACTTTCTTTCCGCGTTCCATTGGAATTATGCGCCTCATCCCTGTTATTAGATTTTCCAGCTCTTTACCATCATTGAGGCGATCCATAAGAATAGCAAGTGCTGAGACTTCACTAATTGGCTGTGAAGTTACAGATACGTTAAAGTCACTCATTTCGTATGCCCAGAAAGGTACCTTTTCTGCCCCAACTATGATCATTATACCGTTTCCGGTTTTAATCTGAGATTCCTTAATCTTCCCTATTGTATCTTTCAGAGGCATCCCGTACATTGTGAGATGAATCTTCAAAAATCCTTTTTTCGAGGCGATATCTTTAGGGTCGATACCAGATCTTACAAAGAATTTCCCTCCAAAATTCCTGTTTACGCTTTCAATATTTTCTTCAATTGCAGGGTCTTTTGTGTCGATATAAATTCCCGAAGCTCCAAAAGCTCTTGCTGTGAGCGCAACGTGAGTTGTTATCCTTTTGTCCCTCTCTGGTCGATGTCCAATACGAAGTATTTCGATATCCTTCTTTCCATCCATCCAGTTTACTCTGTGTCGACCTTTTCTATTTTGTACCCTTTAATCTGCATCAGTGATGATCTCTTCACCAAGCCTCTGAGAAGAGTCTGTGAAATATCCAGATTTGTTGCGGCATCGCCAAGGAATACCCCCTCGTTTCCCTTCATCATTCCTATTAACTTATCCTCATATTCGTTAAGCTTTGACTCTGAAATGGTTGTGGCATATATTATATCTGCAAGTTCACTCATAGTCCCCATCAGATTGATCTGAACGTTCGTATAATAAGTATGATATGCCTTTTCTGGGCCGCTGTCTCCTGTGATCCACTGACTTTCGATCATTTTGATCTTATCCAGATAATGTAATGCTTTCTTTCCTTCATTGCCATATCTTTCCTGAATCACGGGCATTGTGATCCAGCTCATTGAAAGATCAAGAAGAAGCTTTCTTTTAACTTCTGAGTCAGCAGCGTGAAATATTGATACTAATTCTCCCGGATCATTTACAACCTTTATTCTACTAGTCATCCAACCTATATATCATCAGAGTATATTTGATTTAATGGCTGAATTTTTTTCTTGTTTATTTAAAAACTTCACTTTTATTGCCTGAAACCCTTTGATTACTCATACTCCTAAGAGACTCATTGTTTCAGCATATTAATATTCCAGACCAGAAGCATGCTTACAGCATAGTTTATTGGAGCTGCGATTATTGAACCTGCTAAATTACCGATTAATGGAGATATATTGAATTGGAAGAGTAGAAATAGCTGAAGTAGAACTGATTCTGCTGACCCTGCTAAATTTATTAGTTCAAATTTACCCAACCTCAATAAGAATCCCGTTTTTCCTCCTCCGTGCCATCCCTGCCCCCTGGCTGTCCAAACCTCATTGAGATAGAACCCAACAGCCACCGCACTGGCCGTTGCAATTATTTCGACCTCAATGATAAAAGAATAACCGGTAAATACTATGAAAAGTAACAATAAACCTTCAGAGATGAGAAAACTTATGCCTCCCACAGCAAAGAATTTTGCACTCCTTTTAGCATTATTTTCAATAAATTTACCCATTTTAGGGTTCAACACTTTGAATTTAATTAATTGATCTGTTATTTCTTCTATTTCGAAGTTAACTTAAATGCAGGGTGCTAATGATGAACATATAAAAAATAAATGATTTGTTTTTCATTTACAAATCTCAGTATTCAATTTGCACTTTTTGTTCATACCCATTCCTTACCTGAGGAATTTTAATCTCTTATTCTTTTATTCTAATTTGGTTCCGCGAACATTTTGAATTTCCAGTCAATCCCATATTACCATGATTATTATTACATAAATTTTAGAATAACCTTATTTTTAATTTATTGCCAGTTTAGATTCTTTTTTGTAAACTGTTTTGTTAACAAAAACCGTTGAAAAATCCTATTAAAAGAGCTAAAAAGATTTAATTGCATGAGGGATTACCTTAGAACCCAACTTAATATTTGGTGGAAATTATGGAAGAAACTTTCAAGACAATAAAAACTGATGTTCTCGTTATTGGGGCTGGAGGAGCAGGTATGAGAGCTTCTATAGCCGTGAAAGAGGCGGGACTTGATGTTGTGATGGTTACAAAGTCCCTGCTGGGAAAAGCCCATACAGTTATGGCAGAAGGAGGAATTGCAGCAGCTCTGGGAAATGTTGATCCTCAGGACAACTGGAAGGTACATTACGGAGATATCATAGAAGAGGGAGTATATATCTCAAACTGGAAAATGGCAGAAATTTGCGCGAAGGAGGCTCCTGAAAGAGTATTCGAACTTGAATCCTATGGGGCACTTTTTGACAGGACTCCAGATGGAAGAATACTTCAAAGAGCATTTGGAGCACATACTTACCGAAGACTTTGCCATGTTGGAGATAGAACTGGTCTTGAAATAATAAAAACGCTGGAGGATCAGATTCTTCACAGAGATGTAAAGTTCTACGATGAAATGTATATAACAAAAATTGTAGTTAAAAACGGAAAAGCCTGCGGAGCAATTGGAATCAAGATGAATACGGGCGAATTCCACTATTTCCAGGCAAAATCAGTTATCGTTGCCACAGGAGGATGTGGAAGAGTATACAAGGTAACTTCCAATTCATGGGAATCAACCGGCGATGGTCTTGGATTAGCTTACGAAGCTGGGGCTGTTTTGAAGGATATGGAAATGATCCAGTTTCACCCAACAGGAATGGTTTACCCTCCTGGAGTTAAGGGTCTGCTCATAACAGAAGCTGTGAGAGGAGAGGGAGGAATTCTTCTGAACAGCAAAGGGGAAAGATACATGCTGAGATATTCACCCCAGAAGAAAGAACTTGATGCAAGAGATGTTGTAGCAAGGGCTAACTACAGAGAAATTCAGGAAGGAAGGGGAACAGAACACGGTGGTGTTTACCTAGATATTACAAGCAAGGGGGCAGATTATATAAAACACAAACTGCCTTCAATGTACATGCAGTTCATGGAATTTGCCGGTGTCGATATAACCAAGGAGAAAATGGAAGTTGCTCCAACCGTCCATTACCAGATGGGCGGAATCAGGGTAGAACCTGAGACAGGCCACAGCTCTCTGGAAGGATTGTTTGCAGCCGGAGAGGTTGCTTCAGGTCTTCATGGGGCAAACCGGCTCGGAGGTAATTCTCTTGCAGATATTCTTGTGTTTGGGAGGAGAGCAGGAATAGGTGCCGCGGAATATTCAAAGAATGTAAAGGACATTGAAGTTGACACAAAAGTTGTTAATGATGAAATTAAAAGAATAAAAGGCTTCCTTAGAAAAGATGGAAAGAATCCATATGAACTCATAGACAGACTCACAACAGCAATGAGCGATCATGTTGGAATTGTCAGGACAAAGGAAGAGATTGAGAAAGCCATAAAAATAATAAACGAACTCAAGGAGGATTACAAGAATGTTGGTTCTCTGGGATCATTCAAATACAATCACGGTTTGCTTGGATGCCTTGAGCTTGGAAATATGCTAATTGCAACCGAAGCAATATCCAGAGCAGCCCTTATGAGAGAAGAGAGCAGGGGTGCCCATACAAGAGTTGACTTCCCAAAAAAGGATAAAAATTGGCTGAAGAACATAGAAATCAAAAAGGCTAATTCTGGAATGCAGTTCGATGTGGTTCCAGTTGAGGAAATGCCAGAGGAATACAAGCAATATGCGAAACCGGAGGAATATTAATGACAGATATTAATCTGAAGATTTATAGATTCAATCCAGAAGAGGAAAGTGTAGGAAAGTTTGTAGAGTACAAGGTACCATATGTTGATGGAATGGTTGTTCTTGATGCAGTAAGATATGTTCAGGAGAAAATCGATCCAACTCTGGCCATAAGGTGGAATTGCAAGGCTGCAAAATGTGGATCATGCTCAGCCGAAATTAACAACAGGCCATCTCTTATGTGTAAAACCAGAGTGGACAGCATAGGAAACAATATTTCTGTGGCACCAATGGGAGCATATCCTAATATTAAGGATCTGGTAACTGATATTTCTGCCAACTGGTCTATCCTGAAAAAGATACCACCGTTCACCCCAAAACCAGGAATGGAGAAGCCATGGAGAATCCATCCCGCAGATGTTGAACGCTCAAAGGAATTCAAGAAATGTATAGAGTGCTTCCTTTGTCAGGATGTATGCCATGTAATCAGAGAACACAACACAAAATATTTTGGACCGAGACATATGGTTAAAGCTGCGTCAATGGATATGCATCCCCTGGACGTTCTTGATAGATCAGAATTTCTGGACGATGAAGGCGGTATAGGATTCTGCAACATTACAAAATGCTGTCAGGATGTGTGCCCTGAACATATACACATAACAGATAACGCCATCATTCAGGAGAAAGAGAGAGCAGCCGATCTTAAATATGATCCAATTGCTATGATAATCAAAAGAAGGAAGAGCAGAAAAGAAAAGGTGGTGAAATAATGGTTGAAAACGTAACCTCAACAAAGAACACTGGTGAAACAAGAAAACCTCTTATACCGGTGGAATTAACTGAAGCAAACTGGAGATTCTGGTCTTTCGTTTTGCTTGCGCTTATTGCAATTTATCTCATGACGGAATTTCAGGTACCCGTTGTTCAGGGTCTGACTGACCCGTTCTATTCTCCAACCATACTGGTTTTGCCACTGGTGGCAGGATTTAGGGCCACGTGCTATGCTTACAGAAAAGATTATCACAGACATCTGTTCAACCACCCAAATGCCTGCAATACCGATGTTAGAAAAGAATTCAAGGGCAGAAAATACACTGGAGAAACAAGGCTTTTCAGACTTGAAAACTATCACCGGTATTTCTGGTATACTGCCGTTGCAATTCTTCCATTCTTTTATTATGATCTGTATATTGCACTTACATATCAGGCAGGACAGTTTACATTATCTCTGGGGGCGCTTCTCCTGATTCTCAACACATTATGGGTTACAATTTACACATTCTCCTGCCATTATTTCAGACATGCCACAGGCGGGAACATTGACTGTTACAGTTGCCCTGTGAACAAAAAGAGTGTGAGAAGAGGATTCTTCAACAGGATATCGGCTATAAACCATCACCATGAAATGTTCGCGTGGATCAGTCTTGCATCGTTCTTCCTTGTTGATCTGTTCATCAGAGGCGTTGGAGCTGGATTGAGCATAAACCCAATTCTGCTCAACTTTAAGTGGTGATAAAAATGAAACATATAATGAAAGCAGGATACCGATACCCATTTTTCTTCCTTGGATTGTTCATTATTGAATTGGGAGGCTTGGCCTATAAATTCCTCTCTTTCACAATTCAGGATGTTGAAATATTTGCAGTTGTGGGATTTTTAATCTTTTTATTTTCTCTGATTACTCCATAATCAGCCAAAAACTTTTTTAAACCCTTTTTCAAGATCATTTATTAAGTCTTCAGGTTCTTCAATACCCACACTCAGACGTATAAGGCCATCTGTTATACCTCTCGCTTCTCTTTCTGCCTTGGGTATTACCAGATGGGTCATCAGTGCAGGAATTTCAATCAAAGATTCCACCCCGCCGAGGCTCTCTCCAAGTGTAAATAGATCAAGTGCCTCCGAAAATTCTTTTGCTTTAGGTGAGTTCAGGCTGAAACTTATCATCCCTCCATTTCCCCTGGCCTGTTTAGCCTGAATCTTATTATATTCAGTTCCCGGATAACCTGGAAAATGAATCGTTTTAACCTGACCCTTTTCCTTTTTTTTCATAAGATAGTTGAAGATCTGCATTGCGTTATCACAGTGAGCCTTCATCCTTATTGAGAGCGTCTTGATTCCACGAAGAGTGATCCATGAATCAAAGGGTGAAGGAACTGCACCGGTGGAGTTTTGAATGAACTTCAATCTCTCGTAAGTTGCCAGATCGTTGAGCATTATTGCCCCGCCAATCACATCCGAATGCCCTCCTATATATTTGGTTGTACTGTGTACAACAATATCCGCACCAAGATCAAGAGGATTCTGTAAATAGGGGCTCATGAATGTATTATCCACCACAAGTCTCACATTATGCTTCTTTGCTATTGCGGAAATTGCGGCGATATCATAAACTTTCAATAGAGGATTCGTAGGAGATTCTATGAGAATCATATCATATCTGTTCTTTTTTAGTTCTTTTTCTATTTCTTCAATGTTGGAGAAATCCATCATCCTGATGCCGACATTGAAGTTGTTCAATATCATATTGAATAGCCTGTATGTCCCTCCATAAACGTCATCTGAGGATAGTACCATTGAACCCGATTTCAGAAGCATGGATATGGCGGTTATTGCGGCCATTCCCGATGAAAAAGCAAGGCCATAATTCCCACCTTCTATTGATGCCAGAGATTTTTCCAGTGCCTCCCGGGTTGGGTTAGCTGTTCTGGAATAATCATACCCCTTGGTTTTGCCAGGTGACGTCTGCTTATATGTACTTGTAAGAAAAATGGGAATGCTTACCGCCCCTGTATGTTCTTCAGCCCCCTGACCATCGTGAATGGCCCTGGTTGTAAATCCCTTTCCTTTAAAATTATCCTGACTCAAAGAAATCCCTTTTCCTTCATCCACTCGTCGTTAAATACCTTTGACGCGTATCTTTCGCCTCTGTCAGGTATAATGACAACAACAAGATTCTCCTCAGTGAGTATTTTTGAAAGCTCAAGTGCACCTGATACAGCAGAACCTGCAGAACTGCCAGCCAGAATACCTTCCTCTGCCGCAAGTCTTCTTGCCATATTGTAAGCGTCCCTGTCTGAAACTTTCAAAACATCATCGATAACCTCAAGATTCGTTGTTCCCGGGAGAAAATCCTCCCCGATACCTTCAGTCAGGTAACTTTTGTATGTGTAATCTCTTTTACCATCCTTCAGCTCTTTATAAATAGAACCTTCGGGTTCAACGCCTATAATCCTTATTTTTTTATTTTTCTCCTTCAAATACTTACCAATTCCGGTAATTGTCCCTCCTGTTCCTATACCGGCCACCAGATGTGTAATTTTTCCCTTTGTCTGATTCCATATTTCAGGTCCTGTGGTTTCGTAATGTGCCTTAGGATTTGATTGATTATAGTATTGATTGGGCAAATATGCATTTCTCTCTTTGGAAATTTTCTTGGCCACGGTCATATAGTGATTTTCGCTTCCAGCCGGCGCTTCGTCTGGACAAACCACAACTTCTGCTCCATATGCTTTTAATATTGATCTCTTTTCCTCGCTGACTTTGTCCGGCATTGTAACAATGAGGTTGAAACCCAGTATTTTGCATGCCATTGCCATGCCGATGCCAGTGTTTCCCGAAGTCGGTTCAACCACTGAATCCCCTTTTTTTATGTGACCCTTCTTTTCGGCATCGTTCAGCATGGCTAGACCGATTCGATCCTTGACAGAACCGCCGGGATTGAATCCTTCCATCTTCAGAAGAATTTTTGGCCTGATCCCTGATCCTATTTTTGAAAGTAATACGAGTGGAGTGTTTCCTATTGTTTCCAGTATAGTCCTTGCATATTCAACCTGATCGAGAAGATTTTTTGAAGAAGATTTTTTAGCCATAAAGTGCGCCTACCCCTTATGATCTATTTCTTTTAAATATTTCCCAGTATAAGAATGCGAAAAAATAATGTAAAACCATTTACTGTGGACTGTAATATAAAATCAGTCCAAATATTGTTAATTTAATAAATAAAGAACTCATTTGAGATCATGGCGGATATAAGAAAGGGGAATGTGGTCGGTGCAATAGCAGCAATGATTGCCCTGATGATTTCCCTTTTCGTATTTGTTTACATTATTACTTTTGTTTTTCCCATAATCCCCTCTGATTTTTCAAGATATGTGAATGCAATCTTTGTTGCAATCATTGTATACATTATTCTGAAGGTAGTTCTAAGCGTGCTTGGAAAGTACATGTCCAGGTACATGTCTCCAGCAAGGGCCCATCCCATAATGTTTATTATCAGTCTTTTTGGCTATTTTATTCTTGGCGTGGCAGTGATGGCCCAGCTTGGTATTGATGTTTCATCTCTTATCCTTGGTGGATCCATAATATCGGTCATAATAGGTCTGGCCTCACAATCTGTTCTGGCAAACCAGTTTGGCGGCATTCTTCTGACCATTGTGAGACCATTTAAAATCGGTGATCGTGTGTTTATCAATACATGGCAATATGGAGGAACCTTTCCTACGTTGTTTCCAAAATTCTTTTCCACTGACAGAATCGAATCCACGGGTTATGGAGGGGAAGTTATTGCGTTAACAATCAATTATACAACTCTGAAACTAAATTCAGGAGATATTGTGAGAATTCCCAATGCCATAGTCATTCAAAGCGCCATAATTCTGCGGAAAGGTGGGATTATTGTTCAGGCAAGATATGAAATTCCAAAATACATCACTTATGCTTCCATTGCAAATGAAATAGAAAAGAGGGTCGTTTCCCTGAAGGATTATGATAACGAATTTTCAATGTATGTGGATGAAACCACCATGAATACATATATATTGATTTTAAAAGCACGTTTTAAAACAATGGAGCCAGACCGGAAAAGGGGGGAAATCATGCTTGCCCTTATGGAACTTATTGAACCCATGAAGGCTTGAATTTTCTCACTCTGTTTCTCATGGTTCAGGATTTTCTTCTGGCATGAACCCGGCATATTCCAACCGGCAGAATTATAAATTCCTCAGATTTTTCAGAAGGAACTGAAAAAATATATGCTCCCTGATCAATTCCAACCAGAACTCCCTCAAAGCGCTGCCCTGGGATAATGTTCTCTTGTCCCTGCCCAAGAAGCCAAACCGTAACGGCAGAACCAAGAAGCTCGGAAATGTTCATAATTATGTATACCCATATCAATTAAAACTTTTGAGTTGCTCGAAGTGCAGGTTCAATTGAATACCTTCATTCATTTATCCTGAGTTTGCTTATCTATTCAATGGAATATTCAAGAAAATTTTTAAGCAAACCTTCTGCAATTGAAAATGGATCATAATCGAATGTATTGTTGCCCATTATACCTCCCGAGGCATATTCCTCCTGAAGCTTTTTCTTTAGTTTACCGGTTATGGTCTCGTTGATCTCATCTTCCAGTGCCGTTTCAAGCTCCATAAATCTTCTCTTCACTGAAAGGTTATTATTCAATTCAAGGTATTTTCTATGGGAAAGAATTGCATCAATAAGCCCATTATAACTTTCATTGTCCTTGGTGGTTGTTCCAACTACGGGTCTCTTCCATCCCGAATGGTCATCCATAGATACAATATCCTCAATATCCTTCATTGCAAAATAAGCGCCTTCCCTGTCCATTTTATTTATGACAAATATGTGCGATATTTCCATTATGCCTGCTTTAATTGCTTGTATTTCATCTCCAAGACCCGGTGCCAGAACCAATACTATCGTGTCAGCCAGGTTCATGATATCCAGATCCGCCTGACCAGCACCCACGGTCTCGATTATGATTTCCTGATTTCCAGCGGATTCAAGTATCCTTACAGCACCGATAGCCGATCGTGAAAGACCACCTTTTTCTCCTCTGTTTGCCAGGCTCCTCATAAAAACATGGGATTCGCGAAGTTTGTCCTGCATTCTTATTCTATTACCAAGGAGTGATCCGCCTGTAAAGGGGCTTGACGCATCAATTGCCAGTACCCCGTTGGTTATTCCTCTGGCCATCATTCCCGATGAAAGATTTCCTATCAGGGTACTCTTGCCAATTCCGGGTGGACCGGTTATACCGATTACGTGCGCCCTGGTCTCTGATGTGCCAATCTTCCTCAGGATCTCTTTGCGTAAAAAAGGATCTTCATCCTCCACCATTGAAATTGCTCTGGCAATGCTTGAAAATTTGTTTTCCTTAACTCCCGATACTAAGTCAGCGATTTTCGTTTCAATCCTGCCCCATCTTCTTTGCTCTTGCTTCTGCAGCCCTTTTCTGGACATGTTCAATGATTGTGGAAAGCGGTGTACCGGGACCATAATTTCCCGTTATACCCATTGCTTCAAGTGCAGGCTTATCCTCATCAGGTATGGTTCCACCTCCAACAAGAGCAATGTCGTCTATCCCCCTTTCCTTCATGAGGTCAGCTACCCTTTTGAATACTGTTAAATGAGCACCATTGAGAAGACTCATAGCTATGACATCAACATCCTCATTTACGGCAGTATCTATGACTTCTTCAGGTGTTGGAAGAAGACCTGCATAGAGGACTTCCATTCCTGCATCCCTGAACGCCCTTGCCAGTACAAGTACTCCTCTGTCATGCCCATCGATCCCTGGCTTGGCAAGAAGAATTTTTGTAGGTCTCTGCTTAGATGATGATTGGTTCTTTCCAGCCGCCATATACCTCCCTTCCAATATTGCTTATTTCTTCAAGAGTTGCATAAGATTCCACAGCATCAATGAGATAGGGCATTATATTTTTCTCAGGATCTTCCATGGCTTTTCTGAGCTTTTCCAGCGTTTCTGATACCTTTTTTCCATCTCTTGATGCCTTTACCTCATTCAATCTCTTAATCTGCTTCTCCTGAGCTTCCTTAGGGATTCTCAGAATATTTATGGGTTTTTCATCAGATTCAACATATTTGTTTGCTCCTACCATTACTTCCTTACCTTCCTCTATCCTCTTCTGTCTTCTGTACGATGTTGTGGCAATCTCCCTTTGGATATAACCGCTCTTCACAGCTTCAAGTATTCCGCCCATTGATTCTATCTTATCAAAGTAACGGTATGCCTCCTCCTCAATTCTGTTTGTGAGCCATTCAACATAATAAGAACCAGCCAGTGGATCCACCGTATCAGTTACCCCTGTTTCCTCAGCTATGATCTGTTGCGTTCTCAACGCAACCTTTACGGCCTCCTCTGAAGGAAGCGCCATTGCTTCATCGTAAGAGTTGGTATGAAGGCTCTGTGTACCGCCAAGAACTGCGGCAAGTCCTTCAAATGCTGTCCTGACAATGTTTATGTGAGGCTGTTGCCAGGTCAGTGTGTAGCCGGAAGTTTGTGTGTGAAACCTTAACATCATTGCTCTCTTTGTCCTGGCTCCGTATTTCTCTTTCAATGCGGTTGCCCAGATCCTTCTGGCAGCTCTCATTTTAGCAATTTCTTCAAAGAAATTAATTGATGAATTAAAGAAAAATGAAAGTCTCGGGGCAAATTGATCCACATCAAGACCTGCTTTCTTTCCCATTTCAACGTAATAGAACCCGTCGGCAAGCGTAAATGCAAGCTCCTGAACGGCACTTGAACCAGCCTCCCGGATGTGGTAACCGGAAATGCTGATATAATTCCACTTTGGAACATTCTCTGTGCAGTAGATCATCATATCCCGGATTATCCTGATATGGGCCTCCGGAGGGTATATCCATTCCTTTTGTGCAATATATTCCTTCAGTATATCCGCCTGGACTGTTCCTCCAATCCTGTCAAGTGACAGCCCCTGCTTTCTGGCTATTGAGAAATACATTGCAGTAAGGACTGCAGCCGGAGCGTTTATTGTCATTGAGGTAGTAACCTTTGACAGGTCGATTCCATCGAAAATAACCTCCATATCCTTCAAAGAAGATACATTCACACCACACTTTCCTATTTCTCCATTTGCTCTCTTATTGTCACAGTCGTAAGCATAAAGCGTGGGCATATCAAATGCTATGCTCAATCCAGTTTCCCCATGGCTTATGAGATATTTCAGACGTGCATTGGTATCTTCAGGCGTACCAAATCCTGAAAACATCCTCATGGTCCACTCCTTGCCCCTGTACATATTTGGGTACACCCCCCTGGTGAAAGGATACTCTCCGGGAAGTCCAAGGAGCTTCTCCTGATCTTCAGGCAGATCCTCTTTCGTATAAACGTCTTTGATCTCAATTCCCGATGAATTAATGAATTCCTTTGGCAAGTATCCAGTCTTCTCTTCCCACGGTTCAAGGGTATTTTTTCGCCATTTATTCAGGATCTCATCCTTTGATGAAGAATTCCTTTCTGATGCTTCCCTTAATTTGGAATGCCAGAAACCTTTTTGGTCCTCCATGAGTTCCTTAGTATTTATTACAATATATGCTTTAAGGATGTTTTCTGTATTCCTTCATTGCTTCGAAAAGTCTATCTTTCTAAAAATGCAATATATGTATCCTGACAACCCTACCATATTCCTCAATATCAATATGGGAGACATCAGATGCGTCGTTATTTCCCCCTTTTCTATCTGGTTCCATACCTTTACATTCTTCATTCTGAGCTGCCTTCTGCCATAACCGTTCCAGAAAGCCTGCTTCATTATGGCCAACATACCATTGCGTGATCGGTGTCTTACAATGCATTCTTCGCATATGTCCCATTTTGCCCCATTTTGTATTGCCCTGAGATTGAGGTCAATATCTTCGGCAGTTACGAATGATTCGTCGAATCCGCCCAGTTTTTCAAATAGGGATTTTTTGATGCCTAGATTCATTGACGGAAGTGTGATCTCGAAGCCCTTGAAATATAGAGCTACCCTAGGAAGATTGCTGGTTCCTTTGCCCTCCATGCTTACCGTTTTCCCTGCTACAAGGTCGCAATCATCAAGGGCACTGGCCATTTTCCTGATCCAGTCATTTTGCGGTATTGCGTCTCCGTCCGTGAAAATGATATATTTACCATGAGATGCCCTTACACCTATATTCCTCCCCTGTCCTCTTGAGCATCTCTGTCTTATGTATTTTATATTTGCCTTTTCCCTACAAATCTTATCCATAATGGTTCTGGTTTCATCATCGCTTTCAGAATCTACAATAATGATCTCAAATTCTCCCTTCCCTTTCGTTAATGCATCCAAAAGCAGAGGGAGGTTCCTGCCTTCGTTTTTTACTGTGATTACAACCGATGCAGAAGGTTCGACTATACCCAATCAGCCCTCTGATTTTTCCTCTCTTCCTTTGTCTCCTTTTTAAACTTTTTATAATGCTCCTTGCACAGATGTACTTTTGTGCTGTCTCCATTTATTTCAAGAGCTTTCTTTGCCAGAGCAGCATCAACTGTATGAAAACTTTCCTCCTTACAATCCCTAACCTGACACATCTTTTTTGGCATTATTCAATATATATTCTCTATCCTTAAGCTTTATGTGGGTATAATGGGACTGCCCGGAGTAAGCCCCCTTCTGTTACCCCTTTCAGGCTTGCAGCATTCGACTGATCGGCCTTTAGCCTTCGTCCTACCTGACCCTCCCGGTGGCGTCACAGGGTCTGTTTGGACTTTCTCCGGCCAGGATAAGTTCCCATCGCCACCCCCGGAAACATCATGTTTTCCAGTCATATTTTACCGGGGAGCGTTTATTTCTTTTCTCATTGCCATTCCTCTCGGAATACCGGCTTTGGACGGTTGGCCTCCACCTGCGGAGGGGGGACTTTCCTCACCTCATGGGCGTCAGCTGCTCTCGGGCTTTCCCACAATTGATAACACTGAAGAATATTTAAGAGGTGCCCCTCAAGTTATGTGTTGTTTTACCAGTAAAAAGCCAGATAGACAGGTTAAAATTTGAGTCACTTACAGACTCTGAGACATAAGAAGCCTATCCGTTCGCAGGTATCAGATTGTGAAGCAATCCCATGCAGAACCCCGACGTCTAAATGCCATCATTTCTGCTCTTGAATGACCTATTTTATGCATTGTCATGAGAATAATGGGTGTATCATACGGACTGAAAGACAGTAGATAGAATACATTGCGTTAAATGAGAAAGAGGAATAAAATGTGTACTGTTTCTCTCACTTCTGGACAATTTACGAAAAGAATTATGAGACAGTTTCTGCCGTTTCACCTCCTTTTCGTTCTTTCATATTTCTTTCCCTCCTTAATATTCTTGCCTTCTCAATCTTTGATTGTCTTATCATGAGGAAACTCTCAGGATTTCCCCTGTAATATTGCATTGGCATGAGATAGTTCAACGATGAATGTCTCCGTTTATTGTTGTAATTATCCACGATTTTTGATATCTCATGTCTGGCATGATCATAATCTGTCAATATTACCGGCACCAAAGATTCACGCATTGTTTTGTTAGCCCTTTCAACAATCCCATTCTGTTCAGGTGTATGCGGTTTTATTAGTTTCTGTGTTAGATTGTTCTGCTTAAGCACCACTCTGAATTCCATGGAGATGAATGATGATCCGTTATCTGATTGTATGATGGGTTCTGCAATAGAATCTTTCCTGAGTTTTTTAATAGCAACCTGTGCTTCTATTGATACGGAATCTCCATCCATTGATGTGAGAAGATTGTGGTGAACAATATATCTTGAATATTCATCTATGAATATTATGAGGTAGAAGAACCTGTTCCTGATCTTTACATACATTATATCGGTCTGCCATTTTTCATCAGGGTGTTTTGCATGATCCGGTCTGGTGGATTCCCATACGGGGTGTTTCCATGGCGTTATGAGATCGTGTTTTTTCAAAATTCTATATTGTTGACAATGAAAGATATGCAATATCTTCGTCTATGAGTGTATATGCTATCTCCCTGAAGGACATCCTTGGATGCTGTTTCTTGAATCCTATGACAATCCATTCATCATCATCTCTTATGGCCATGGTGTTGAATCTTCTGTCAAGTAAGGGTGAGAATGAGAGCTGTGAATAGTACCATGATCTGGATATTCCAAGAATGGAGAGTATCCTTGATATGGAATATCCGGCTCTTTCAACGGTATTCATCACAGTTCTGTGGATATCATAAAAAAGAGATCTCATATCTGCCCCCTCCTCTGCAAGCGATCTCCAATCTTTTTTTGTTCTCAAGATTTTCTGATACGATCTCGGCAATGGTTTCCTTGAGTCTTGCAATTTCAATATCCTTCTCTGACCTTATACGATCCTCATCGATCTTTCTTCCCCGATTCTCAAATATTTCAGGTGCACTGTTCAGAAGCTGATCCTTCCAGTAATAGAATCTTGCCGGTCTCAGATCATATTTCCTGCAAAGATCAGATACCGATATGGTACCACTCATTCCCTCCAGGACGATCTTCAGTTTCTCCTCAGGTGTGTATATCCTCTTTGCTGCCATTTATAAGGCAATAAACAACATGGATCATAATTAATTTCGTATTTTGTCCAGAGATGCGTGAAACATTTCAAAATGGTAACTGGTCAGTCTGTTGTTCCCGACCAATTATCCCGGTATGGCCATTCTTTTCATAACTGATGGGGCATCTGAAATGAAATTCTTTCCCCTGAGTTTTGATGTGTAGTAGATGGAATATATTTTGGTATATATTTCAGCACCACGTTCTGATCTGGATCCACCTGAGGTTTTCCTGTAAATTACAGGAGGTCTGAGACCTCTCTCTGCTCTGTTGTTCGTAGGTTCAACATGAGGATTCATCACAAACTGTAACAGCCACTCTTTCTTCCGTTTCAATAGATTTTCCACAAATCTTTGTGATCTCTTATGCTCATAATGGGAGGTAAGAAGGAATGTGAGATCGTGATGAAGCTTCTTCACATCTTTCATGGTACCATGACCATGATATTCCTTTGCCTCATCGTATATTGTTTGAAGGCCTTTTTTTATTCTTCCTCCCTCTTCACCGTAGAATTCTTCAAGTTCCTTTCCATCACATATGATATGTGACCAGAAATATTGCTGATCGTTTTTGGATTTGGATGCAAAGGTTTCCAATGCAGAATGTCTGTCGTGTATATCGATACCTTTGTGATCAGCAAGCATCTCCAGTGGTACTTCGTGACCATTGCTCTTTCGTATGGCAAATATTGACTCGCTTTTCGTGAGGAATGCCCATAGGTTGTATGGATTACCGTTTATTCTCCATGAGGTTGAATCCATGTGCCTTGAAGGTGCATCTCTTATTGTCTGTAAAAGAGAGGTATATTCATATCCAAGTGAATCTGATAGCTGGGAGAGAATATGCTGAATTTCACCTTCTGATATATGTATTCCAAATACATTCATCATGGTGGATGACACATTCTCAATGCTCATCCTCATTCCTATGCGGAAGTATGCAACGGTTAACATTGTTCTGATTGAAAGTGTGGTACCGCATAATGCATCAGGTATTTCAGGTTCGTATATCCTGTGGCATTTGTTACAACATAATCGATTCATTTTATATTCTATGATATCTGTCTTTATAATGAGTATATCCTCTATGATGCGTTTTCTTGTACCTTTTCTTCTCAATGAGGAATTACATTCCGGACATTGATGAATATCCAGATTGATCCTGATCCTTCTGGTTGGTCTCTTTCTGATCCTGAAATATCCTTTGTGTCCAGGCTGTGCACCCGGTCTTTTCTTTATTTCATCGGTTGATCCATGAATATGAGAATCCTCAGGTTCCGGTATAGTCTCTGCCTGAGATATGACATATGGCTTTCCATTCTTAATGCCAATGTTGGAAGGATGTCTTTTTTTGTATTCCTTAATCTGATCCTCAAGTTCCCTTATCTTTTCATTTTGTTTGTCCACAATCTTCTTAAGATTCTCATAGGCACGCTGGAACTTCTCAATTATCTCCTGATCTCTGGGTGTGTCTGCGGTAAGTAAAATCATTCTATTAATATAATGTATTCATTATATCTGGATCTTTCGGTGCATACAACCGCTTTTACAGAATATTATGGCACATTAGACTGACCAGTTACCAAGAAAGGAAAAAGATGTAAAGAATATCCCTATATACAGTTACGATTAAATCAAAATTTAAAACTGGGAGACGGGAAGAAGCACTAGAAGTATTGCCCGAAGTGATGTCACTAGCAGATAGTGTTCTAAAATCAGATGAAATTGAAAAAGCTGACCGATTATCCAAGATGTTGGTTGAAAGCAAAGCTAATAAAGAAACCGCTATCAACGAATTAAGATGTCTTATAGGTGAAGAACCAAAAAGGCCTCTTTTTTACGCCAATTATGAATTAAAATTTCTACCTCACTGGACTAGAAACAGCGTCCGATATCTTGGTGATTATATCGATCAACTTTGCAAGCACTGGGCCTACATTTGCACACAAAACGAAGATACATTAAAAGGTTCAATGGGTAAATCTTTGACAATAATAAAGAAAAGCACAGGAGAACAATACTCCAACTTGACTAGCGTTCTTGAAGAATTCAATAGAGTTTTTTACGTTCCTGCCAAGCATGATTTTACTCTTCCAGAGGAGAGAAAAGAACATAGAATAACATCTAAAGAAGTAGTTTACACAGTTTTCATTACTATAAATATAGGGCATCGCATAAGAGATATTACCAAATGTGTTCAGAATATGGAATGCCATAATGGAAATAAGGCCAAACATACTGTCTAATAAATCTGCCATCGCTGTATTGTCAGATTGCATCTTGAATGCTTATGCGTGTTTGCGAAAAGGCAGAGAAGGGATAATTCGCCCCGGTCTTTAGGATATGTTCATAAATGAGGTGGTATTAGGAACGTAACAACGGAAGGCTAACCTGAGAATTTACATGCGTGTGATATTGATAAAGGAATGACGATTTGTTGTGCCAGAGCCCCAATTTCAACATTCTATCAAAGATGTGTGTACCGATTTATTGTACCATAAATTAGTTTATGTGTCAACCAATAGTTGATTATGAACAAAACAGCAGTTTTAGTTTTGACAATATCATCTCTGATGATGATGTCCGGGAGCCTTGCCTTTGCACAGGGAGGAACTACGGACAATTCTTCTTCAGCGATGATGAAGTTGTCTGCATACTCGATTGGGTCTTATAACAGCTTTGGAACACTTAACAATATAACATATACAAGCAGTGAAACGGGTAATCAGACAGAGATAGCATCTTCGGTATATGTGAATGGATCGGCAATAACCGTTCCGAGCAATTCTAGCAATGAAAAAGTTTCTTTTGTTTCTATAGCAAATGAAACGCTTATAGGAATAAGCGAACCCAGAGCACTCATAATAGCTACCTCTCCGACCGTGTCAACCTTAGGAAAAGCGAACATTAAATTTGATTTAACAACAGTGGCTAAACCCTTTGCTTTTAATCTGAACGTTTCATCAAATGCATCTTTGGGCAGTCTGATTCAATTTAACGCATTCATGAAATTGTCATTGAAAGGGTATTCCGCATACCAGATCTCCAATGGATCGTTCACAGGATACTTTGTAACAAACGGGAAGGTAAACTTATCGTCAAACGGTATGCAGCTAACGGTGAATAACAATGGAAGCATGATGCTTGTTGCCGGATTTGTTTCAAACGGTGGATTGAAAAATGCGCTTCAAAAATACTTCGGCGAGGGTGAAAATGAAAACAGATTCTCATACAACAATACAACAGGTCAGGTAATTGGGAAATTTGTTAATTTCAACTATTCGGCATCCAATCAGATCATTTACAACATGTCTGGAACTTTCAATGGACAAACCGTACCAGTATTTACATATGTAAACGCCTCTGGCAACAGTGTGCTCATAAGTAAAGCCAGTATGAGTTCTATTCCATTGAACAGAGTTATTACCGTGGGATCAGTATTCTTCTATGCCAATGAAAGCTTCATATATGTCATTCATGACACACCTTCTTTGCAGTCTGCCTTTGCTTTGAGAAATGGAACACTGAATCTGACTCTGGCTAGTGGACTTAGTGCATCCATTTTCTCCACTACTTCGGCAAAGGTATCATATAACGCCTCGGCTATTGCAGACAACGAAGATACCCAAAACAGTATTCTGCTTGGGGTAGGAGGGCACATGAATGCACAAAGCCAGGCAGTGATTATTTCAGGAAAGAATTTTACAGGATTCCTGATGGTACCAGGCAATGCGTCCATAACGATTAGCAGCAGTATGATATCCATATCAACCAAAGATGTGGCTATAATTCACTTCGTTTCCCCACCAGGCTTAAGAAACATTGGAAAGCTTAATAGTGACATTAAGTATGCAATAGAGAACGGAAAAATTTCTGATCAGATAGTAATCAATGCAACAGGTACCGGCCCCAACTCAAACCTTACAATTGGATTTAATGGAACAGTAAATGCAGGCGTTTCATCTCAATCACAGGGAAAGGCAACTGTATCTCTTTCATCAACGAATCACAGGGGAACCACGATAGCTGTTTTCGTAACAAAGCAATTCCTTGGAACATCAAATACAGTATATCTCAAATTTGATGGAAGCGTTATCAACATAACGGGGACTTCTTCAATATTCAATATAACCTCAACAACAAATGCTTATTACGCAGTAATAAACGAATCCACAGGCATAATGATATTGATTCACGTACCACACTTTTCAAACCACACCATAGAAATTAGTTCAACACCTTATACGACAAGCACTTCGTCGCCTACCCCGACAAACGTTCCATTAAATGTGGAATATTTCTCCATTGCAGCCGGTGTTGGAATAGTAGCAATAGTTGGTGGAGCGGCTCTGGTTATGAGAAAAAAGAAATAACCAAAATTTATTTTTTTTTTGAAATTAATATTCAACTCCTCCAAAATATCTTTTCTTTTGTTTTTATTGAGAATTTATTGTTGAAAGCTAATACACTTTTAGAATTATCAGTTCAGTTCCACTCTCAGGAATTCTAAAATGGATATGGTTGGAAGGTTACAAATTCATTACATTGATACTGCAGACTCTCTCTTTAAAAGAATTTCAGCTATATTCTTTGGAAGATAGATAATATCATTTTTTCTCAGGTAATAATTTCCATCTTTGAGTGCTATTGGCATGTAATCAATCGTTATTCTGAGTCGGGATAGATCCCTGCTTCTGTCAGGTATATTTTGAGGTTCCTCATTTTCCTGTTTAATTTCTGGTTCCTCGTGAAACTCTTCAGGGCTTTCCCTTTCCTGAATCTTACCAGGGTCTATAAGAGAATCACGGATTGCCATCATCTCGTTATGCATTTTCATGATGAACTCTCTTTCCTGAGGAGTCAATATATCCAGTGTTTTTCCTTCAATGTCGTAGAGGGATTCCCTAAGTATCTTCTCATACCTCTTTTGGAAAAAAAGTGATAGTGATTTTTTGATATTTCCCTCTCTTTCCCTTATGGCTATGTACTGATCTATATCCCCTTTGGATAACGATTCCTCTGCAATCTCTTTTAAGAATAGGAGTGCCTCTCTTACTTCTGAGTAAAAATCCTGATTGATCCTGTTCAGTGTTACTCCTTTGGATTCGATCCTTGAGTAATCCCTGATCTTTTTGAACAGGCGATCAATGTCTGAGGCATTTAATGGCATTTCATAAGACTATTTACCTCGAGTATTTTAATTTCTTGAAGATTATAAAGAAATTCAAATTTGCATCGATGTTATAAGTCTAAGAGTGCTGTAGAGGTGCATCCGTTTACATTTGATGCCCATAACTCAATTGCTGGAGATATTTGTTGCAATTCCTTTAACCTGGAAAACTTGCATTGTGCACGATCCGCAAATAGCAGCAAATTATCTAGTTGTACAGTAAAATCAATCATATATTCATCTTTAGTAGAGAACTTACCTTCTCGTAAAATAATTATATATAAGAGCATCAAATACCTGCTTACTCTCTGTGAGCCTTTACTTATTTACCATAAGCGGCTCCCAATTGGGGTGAAACATTGAAAAGAAGTTCAAGGGACTGGAAAAAACGCGGAAACATGCGATGGAAGTGGAGAAAGAAGAGAATCCGAAGGCTGAAAAAGCAGAGAAAGGCTAACAGGACGTAAGGGAGCATGGGGTAGTCAGGCATCCTATCGGGCTCCAGTCAGGGTATGTTTAGCAACGGGTCATCTGATTCATGATGAGTGACTGGAACTAAGAACCGGGAAGAGACCCGCAGATCTGGGTTCAAATCCCAGTGCTCCCACTACCGACGAATGCTTTATAGTAACCAGTTCAACATCATATTTTTGCCTCATATTACTACCTCCGCCGCGATTCGAAAAAATCCGGGCTCCCGCATGGAGGAGTAAACCTCGTAAATCTCCGCCTGGACGTCACTTGAAATTAAATGCGTGTAAAGTGGAATGATCTCAATGTAACAGTTGAAGAAGGCATACATGTATTGTTATCGATAACCTGCATTAGCGTGCAGGTCGGTGCTGTGAAGTATAATTCTATTCCGAAGACAAGAGAACTGTGATCAGAACTTATCAAGGCCCCTAAAAGTAACTATCCCAAATGTTATTCCAAACCGGGAAATAACCATAGCCAAAAGAAAAAATTAGACTGGAGCACCATTCTCGATGAGTTATTTCGATTAATTTTCATGAAAATTCCGTTGAATGCTGTGAACGCGCCCTTCGTAGAGTCAATGTTATCCTTCCTGAAATCTGATTAATGCATGCACTGCACTTTTGTTGGCTACTCCACAAGTTCCGGAGAACTATAATGGTGCATTAAGAACTCTGGATACAGGTAGTATGTATGAGTAAAACCTCCCTATAATACACCACGTGTAAATACGGAGTCTGGAAAACCTTTATGGAACCTGCTCGTTGCCCATATGAATATGAGAAACCATCCCTTAATATCAAAGACTCCAAGTAAGGCAATAAAACTTGTTAATGAGCAAGGATAAATATGATCTCATTGATGTTCGTATTTAGGGAAAGTCCATTATTTATATAAGGAGTGAAAAAATGTATGAGAAGAGAGAAAAGGGAAAACACTTAAGTTGTGGAAAAAGAATAAAATCGTCTATATATTTACTCCCATTCTTAACTGATGGGATAAATTCCGAGGAGGTTACATGAAAAACAACAGAGAAGAAGTTTTGAAAACAGATAAAAGGTTGAAAATTGCCATTTCAATATCATTGATTTCTACAATAATTATTTCAGCGGTAACTTTAGATCATTTAAATAAATCTGGATATATTACTTCCTCCACCGATTTTGTTACATTCTTTTTATTTTACATCAGTTTGATTTTACTTATAATACCTCTAACAGTCATTATTATTTCTAATAAGAAAATGGTTTACTTACTAGTTGTATTGCAAAGTATTGGCTTTTTATGGTTTGGCTTTTTTTTCGAAGAAACCGCGCTGTTGTTTATATCTTGGGCAATAAATTTTTCTGTGATTGGATACTCTTTCAAAAAATTTGAATTAACATCTGTATTTCCCAGTAACTACTGATATTTCCAATGCATTCTCCGGTGCAGTAGAAGGGCTTCACATGACACATGTGTGTTCTTTAAGAGCATTCCGGTGCACTGCACCGTGGGGCATCATTTGCTTATTTGAGTTGTCTCTCAAGGAACTTGTATAATATTTTTAGCCAGTTCTGATTCCAAAGGATGCGAAAACATCCACAATTTTTCAAGGTATGACAATTAGAGAAAGCTCTTTTCAACCACCTCACACCGTGCCTTTTACCCAAAGCAAGCGTCGTTTTACTTCTGGCATAAGGTGGTAAATTACCGGATCGAATCGGAATTCAAAATAAATGAAAAGTTTATTATATGTGTTATACTTAATCTATAACACAGGTATATCCATGTCAGAATTTGTAAAAAAAGACCTAATGGCCCAAATAGAAAGAAACAAAGGTGCAAAAAGAATGTCCAAAGAAAAGGATGGCTTTGCCATAACTATAGACCTGACTTCATCTGAACCGATTTACAGGCAGATTATGAACAATATAATTAATAATATTGCGGGCGGTATACTGGAGGAGAACGATAAATTGCCATCTTCCCGTGAACTCTCAACAATCCTTGGTATCAACTACCATACAGTTAACAAAGCATACAGTTATCTTGAACAGGAAAAATATATATATATGGATAGAAGAAAGAGAGTTCTTGTAGGCCGGATTGCAAGTAAGAGTGATAACGAGCTAGATGTTGTTTGGGAAACTCAGATGAGAAACCTTCTTTCCGAGTCCATTTCCAAGGGTTATTCCCCAATCCAAATAAAGAATAAGATAGATCAAATTTTAGATGACATACTTGGAAAGAGGGGATTCAATTGATTTCACTATTGATTTTGTTTGGCGTCCTTCCAGTTATACTGTTCATTGGTATAATATTCGGGCTTATTCCCTATTTCACGAGACCTGACCTGATCTTCGGTCTAAGGGTGCCGGATTACGAATCCCTTGAACCCGTTATAAGTAAAATGAAGAAAGAGAATCTTGCGTATGATCTGACAATTTCCATCTTCTTAGCTATATTGTTTTTTGTTCTTTATTCATATACTCAGCTAATACTCATCGAACTTTTACCAATGTTAGAAATATTTTCGATGATTGGTGTATATTTCTCTTTTAGGTCAAAGACACGGAAATTGAAAGGTAATACCTTTTCCTCTGAACAACAGAGAAAAATATCAACTTTCGTTCCTATGAAGTCAACAAATATCAATTCAGTTTGGTATCTGATTCCATGGATAGAACTGATAATTTTCATAATAATTGGTGCAATATATTATCCTAATATCCCAACCACCTTCGCTACCCATTACGGAACCAATGGAAAGCCTAATGCTTACGCCACAAAATCTATATTTTCAGTTTTTACACTATTAATTTTCATAGCAATTCCTATAACAGCCTTGTTTGACATTATAATTTTTGCAATCAGGAAGGTCAGGTCAAACCCAAATTTCTCTAACTCCAAAAAGGGCGTCCTGCAGCTGAAAGGTTTTAATTCAAGGCTTATTTTACTAACTATTGCTGTTAACATTATCATCATCTTTACGATGTTTGTGGGTTCTCTCTTAATTTGGGGAATTATTCCAGACGCCTATTCTTTTGTCGTGATTCTTCCTCCCTTACTGATCTTCCCTCTAGTTCTCGTATTTTCAGCAAAAATTGGACAGGGAGGTTGGAAACTATATCCCAATGTTAAGGATGAAAATGATAGAGAGACAGTAAAAAGTGATGACAGTGAGTGGGCAGGCGGTATTGTTTATCACAATAAAAAAGACAATTCAATTTTTGTACCCAAGAGGTATGGTGTTGGGTATACACTCAACTTTGGAAACAAATGGAGTTTCGTTATCCTGGGGCTCATTATCGCGTTGCCCATATTGGTGATTATTTTTACAATTATGAGGTGAACACAATTACTTAAATAAATTCATTTTCCACTCATTTAATAAGAGACCGGAATTAAAATGTTTAGAATTATCGCGCAGATGGTTGTAGAAAGTGAATATTTTCAATGAGAAATAAGTGTTTCCGCCTATCTTCACACGATGAAACCAGAAAAAAGCAATCTGTAAAAGATGTTGATTTAGATATATTGAGTTATTTTCAGAATATATTTATCTGAATATTCGATGTGACTAAATGATAGAACTTGTTCCAATGAATGAGAAGGATTTTCAGAGTTATTTAGAATTTTCAGTGAAGAATTATGCAGAAGAGAAAGTAAAATCCGGAAACTGGCCACAGGAAGGTTCATTTGAAAGATCTGAAAAGGAGTTCAAAAAACTGCTTCCCAATGGACTTAAAACTGCTGATAATTATCTCTTCTCCGCTATGGACAGCAAAACCAATGTTGGTATGATATGGATCGCAAAAAGAAAAGATGATGGAATAAATGATATCATCTGGATTTATGATATTGTGGTTGAGCATGAAGAGAGAGGGAAAGGCCATGGTTACGAAATAATGAAAGCGCTTGAAACAAAAACGAAAGAATTTTCCCTGTCAACAATCAAGTTACACGTTTTTGGGCATAATGCCCCGGCGATTTCGCTTTATAGAAAACTTGGATATTCCATAACGAATATGATAATGGAAAAGACTCTCTGATTTGATGAAATGTGATCAGGTAAACAAAAAATAGTTCCCCTCTGATTGGTGGGATTTTCAAGTAACCCTTTAATATTGTGGTGAGATATACATATGTATGAGCGGACTAGAAATATTTCTGATATTCATTGTGATAATTGTGATCCTGATTCTGCTATCGGGGCTTCACATATTAAAGGAATGGGAAAGGGCACCGGTTTTGACATTGGGAAGATTCAGCGGAATCAAAGGGCCGGGAATAATTTATGTGACCCCGATAATCAGTAAAATACCTGTTGTGATATCCACGAGGATACAGGCTGTGGCCTTCAAAACAGAAGCAACATTTACAAAGGATAATGTCCCTATCAATGCTGATTCAGTTATGTATTATCAGGTCATAGACCCCCAGAAGGCTGTCCTGAACATTGAAAATTTTGCAGGTTCAACCAGTTTATCAGCACAGACAACACTCAGAGAAGTGCTTGGAAAATATGCTTTTGATGAGATCCTTTCAGAAAGAGAGAAGATAGGAGAGAGTGCAAGGGAAATTATTGATGAGAAGACCGAACACTGGGGAGTAAAAGTTTCTGCAGTGGAAATAAGGGATGTTATTGTTCCACAGGCTTTACAGGAGGCAATGTCCAGACAGGCTTCTGCAGAGAGGGAAAGAAGATCCAGAGTAACGCTTGCATTGGCTGAAGTCGAGGCGGCCCAGAAAATGGTTGAGGCAGCTCAGCAATATACAAATGATCCGACCGCACTTCAGTTAAGATGGATGAACATACTTTATGAAATTGGTCTTGAAGGAAAAGGGACCCTGATGATGATGCCCATGAATGTCATTACTGCAGGAGTTACAGGACCTCAAATGCTTGGCTTATCAGAATTTGCAATGAATCAGGCGCAGGGAAAATCACAGAACCCCAGAGCAAATGTCAGCAGGAGCAGTTCTTCTCAGGATACAGGGAATAGCACATCCTGATAATTTCATCTGGAGTTAACTCTTCAATCCTTTTTTGGGAGAATTCAAAATCATTTTTCCCAATTACCGATGATATTTTTTTTCTCCTCTGTGAAAACATTTTTTTTGTGACTTCGCTCACTGTTTCGTAGTCAATACCATAATCCCATGGTCTTGGAACCAGTGATACTATAACTGAATCCACCTTTGGAATTGGTGAAAAATTTTTTCTGGAAATTTTTCTTTCGAGTTTGCAATCAAAACTTAGAGACGCCATTACCGATAAACGGGAGTAAGATTCTGAACCCTGTTTGGCACACAACCTTTCTCCGAATTCTTCCTGTACCATGAGGATTGCCTTTCTGAAAGACATTGTTCGAAGTTTTTCAATAATTGGTGACGATATTTGATATGGAACATTTCCAGCAATATAATCTGCGGATTTCTGTTCTGATTTTAAAAAATCTTCTTTTATTATCTTCAGCTTTCCATCCCTTACTTCATCTGCAAAATGATATTCAAGTTCATCAACGAATCTATGATCTGATTCTATGGCAATTACATTATAATCGTTCTGAAGAAGTTCAGCGGTAAGCATTCCATGACCAGGCCCGATTTCAATGACAGATGATCCAGCAATCCCATTGATTAAGGATACTTCAAATGATGCTATGTTTCTATTTTTGAGAAAAACCTGCCCGTACTTCTTTGAAAATCCCTGGTTCTGGCTCATCTGGCCACGAATATTTTATATTTTTCGTTCCTCTCTTCAAGTTCCTGAACGACTCTTCCTGCAATCATTTTTGCAGGGTTGTGAATTGTTTTTACTCTCTCGGTAAGGTCTGTAAAAGATTCAAAAGGCTTTTTCTTCCTCTCATCAAGAATATTCCACATACTCTTGTTTCCAAGACCTGGAAGTAGCTCAAGACTGTGGAGCCTTGTATTGATTGAATCAGCAGTGTTAAAGAATTTTATGTATCTCTTTTCGTCCTGTTTTACCGCTGCCTCAATGACATATGGAAGTTCATTTTGGGCCGCATTTGTAAGCTCGGAATAGGATATTCTCCTTCGAACGGAAATGATCTTGTCCCTCTTCCCCTGATCCTTTCCGATGTAGACTTTCTCCCCAACCGCTATGACGACATTATTCTTTGGGATAAGTTCAAGGAGTTTAAATTCGGTTTCACCCATGGCAAGAACCAGCGGCTCCTTCCTGTAGTTTCGATCTTCCGATCTCCCCTGAGGCAGGTAATCCAGAACAATTGCAAATTCTTCCATAAGTGTTA
>JAKATR010000060.1 GCA_021818675.1 Thermoplasmata archaeon
ATCAGGCATCCAGAATGTTTGGAAAGATATCCATACTGTCAAATATTATGGATCACCCTCAATCAATTTACATGATGTACAAGCAGAGGGAGGAGATAGAGCAGGCCTTCGATGCCATGAAGAATGAACTTGAGAACGATAAGACATACCTGAGGGATGACGATTCCATAAGGGGATATTTCTTCATTTCATTCCTTTCATTATATCTGTATTATGCCATATTCGTACTCATAAGAGCTGCCGATCTCACTGATAAGATATCAGTGAAGGATGCACTTCTTAGATTCTCACGGGTGTATGAGATAATTGACGACAGGAAAACAATCATGTCTGAGATACCTGCTTCATCCAAAAAGCTGGATGAACAGATAGGGACACATGTATTCCCTAAATAATTGTGGAGTTAAGGTTTATAATTCTCCCATGATCTTTGCATCAAGCACGAATATTTTGGAACCATTTATTTTTACCGGGTTTAAATCCATCTGATCAATCAAATTTCCTCCTGCTTCTCCAATAGATGATATTTTAATCAGGAATTCTATCAAAGCATTTCTGTCAATTTTATGTCCCCTGAAACCATTTTCTGTAAATTTCCCAATTGATACTTCATCTATCATTCGATCACAATCATATCTGTTAACAGGAATTAACCTGAATGTGACATCGTGATAAATTTCTGTCATTGTACCGCCCATACCCAGCATTATAGATAGACCAAACACCTTATCTCTTGATATTCCCACAATAATTTCTATTCCTTCCTCTACCATTTCTTCAACCATAAACTGAGACTTTGGGAAAAGTTTCTTCATTTTAACCAGTCGTGCTTTAAGCTCTTCAAATGTTCGAATACTTATGCTTACTCCCCCAACATCTGATTTATGTAAAATGGATTCGTCTGACACCTTTAACACAACCGGATATGACATATCAAGCTTTTCTGGGATATTATCAATTATAACACTTTGTGGAACTGTAATTCCCATGTTTTTTAAAGCAGTCTTGATGCAGAATTCAGATTTTCCATTAATTTTTATTTCCTTAATGAACTCATCAGCATTATTCATTCATTTCACCTCTTCTGAACTCGGAATAATCATAAAGTGCCCTGACAGAATTAACAACCCTTTCTATGGACGGAAAGGCTGGAATCTGCCTTCTTTCAAATTCTCTGATCAGATCCGTTCCCAGCTTTGAACCAATAACGCCCACGATTACAGGTTTTTTTGCATGAATGTATTTCGAAATAACATCCACTATACCCATGTTCATTTTAGGAGTTTGCGGCAAAGCGTAGGATACGATGATATTGACATTATCATCTTCCTGCAATGCTGATAGCACCGAATCATATGCTTCGATGGAACCATCAGCGGTCAAATCTACCGGGTTTTCTGCTGAACCAAATGAAATTATTGAGGCTTTGATCTTTTCTTTGGTCTCAGCGGAAAGTGAAGCTATATTCATGCCCATTCCATGTTCAGTGGCCGAAATATAGTCCACTGTTATTACCCCAACACCTCCTGCGGTGGTTACTATGGCAACATTTTTCCCATCAGGTAATGGGGAGTAAGAGAGGACGCGCGCATAATCGATCAGCTCAACTTCATTATAAGCCCTAGCTACACCGGCCTGCCTAAGCATTCCGTTAAATATTCTGTCGTCTGTTCCCAATGCGCCAGTGTGAAGAGAAGCTGCCTTCGCAGATGATGCGGTTCTCCCTGATTTGAGAACAACAATTGGCTTAACCCGGTTAACTTCCTTAAGAGTTTCATAAAACTCCCTCCCATTGTTAACACTTTCCAGATATACCGCTATGCTTTTCGTTTTTGGATCATTCTTAAAATATTTTATCAGTTCTATTTCGTCAACGTCTATTCTGTTCCCAAGATTAATGAAAGCAGAAATTCCAATCCCGAGATCAGATATTGAATCCATTGTCAAGAGCCCAAGTGCTCCGCTCTGAGATATAAAAGAGATGCTTCCTGGCTTTGGAAATGAAACCCTGTCCGGAGGAGTTAATGCAGTATTCAGGTTCGAATGAGGAAAATAGACACCCACCGTGTTTGGGCCTATAAGTCTGGTTCCTGAATTCTTTATAATTGACATAATATTCTCCTCCAGTTGTTTTCCCTGTTCCCCCGTTTCTGAAAAACCTCCAGGAATTAGGACGATGAAAGGGATGTTGCATTGTATAGCTTCCCTTACTACTTCTAAAGAGAGTGAAGCGGGTACCGCAATAACACATAAATCAACACTATTTCGTATATCTTTGAGTGAACTGTACGATTTCATATTCAATATGGTTTCAGCACTTCTGTTCACAGGGTATATTTCCCCGCCATATTTTCCCTCGACGAGGTTTTTCATAATGGCATATCCAATCTTCATAGGATTTTCGCTGGCACCAACTACAGCTACTGATTTAGGACTTACAAGCTGCTCGAACACTCACATTAAGCGGAACAAATATTATTAAACAATTACCTTAATATTTAGTATTGATAAATTATACTTCGTTTTTAAGACAGGTAATCGAAATGGAAACGCAAATGCTGAATCTATCCTTCATAAAAAGAATTAAATTACAAATCGTTCTCTACAACAATGCTCCAATTTATAACCAACTTGAAGGTGTATGATAATATTATGAAAGAACCCGCTCAGTTTATTTCAAATCTGGCAGGTGTGAAATCGAGCAAATTTCAAATCTCTTTTGCTGTTCCTGCAATAAATTTAGAGAATCTCGCAAGATTATTTCCGGGGAAGATAAAGGCTCAGCATGTAGATCTGAATCCTCCCGGACCATATACCGGATCCATTCCAATGGAAGCATTACTCACCTATGGAATAAATGGTTCTCTGCTAAACCATTCTGAAAAGAGAATTCAGAGCGAGACCATAACCAGTATTATTAAAAAGGCAGAATCATTAAATTTCGAACTGGTTGTATGCTGTGAAAATCTCAAAGAAATAAAACTTTATTCTTCAGCTGGTGCTAAAACTATAGCTTATGAACCGCCTGAACTTATAGGAGGCAATATTTCCGTGTCTACGGCAAAGCCGGAAATAATCAGTGAAGGTGTTAAAATTTGCGAAAATGTCGGAGCATCACTGCTTGTTGGAGCTGGAGTGAAAACAAGAGCAGATGTAGAATTGTCAATCAAACTTGGTGCTCAGGGGATTCTTATAGCGTCCGGGATTACTAAAGCCTCCGATCCAAAATCCGCGTTAAATTCATTAACATTATCATAATTAAGGCAAAATGGTCAAGGCTAAGGAAAATAAGGAGCCCATATTTGTAGAACCGGAATTCGATGAGAAGGAATTCCTTATAGATGAAAGAAACAGGGCCAGATCTACTCTTATGGTCATAGCCATGGCAGCTTTATTAGGCTTGGCTTCTGGATATATGGAAATTGAGGGTTACTGGTATCTTGCAACTGTAATCTTTATTTTTGCATTGTTATTCTTCTTTAAACTTCTTCAAGCACTAAGAATCCACATACCAAAGAGGACAAGTCAGAAGTTTTTTCTATTTGCATCTTTTCTTCTCACATGGGTAGTTTTCTGGATAATTGCTTTGAATCCACCGCTTAATGTTATAAGCAGTCCTAATGTGTCATTGCAGCAGAACAGCTCAAATTCATGGGTAGGAATGTCCTCTAGCAACGGACAATATATTTTAACCATATCACCGCACGCAACAGCATACAGCATAAGAGCAACCTTCAGCTACGTTTACAAAATAACCAGTGCAAATATTTCATTGATGGTAAATTCCGGTTCTTATTCACCAATAGCCTATAACTTTAACAATGGATATCTCTACTTTAATCTGAGTCAGGAATCTTTAGGGATAACAGATTATCTCCATATTACAATGATAAGTAACGGGAAAACGTTTTCATCCACCCAGGAGGTTTTCTTTAACTCCTGATGAACAAAAATAAATATATCAACACGATGGTGGTTTCCAGCAGGTGTAGTGTAGTCTGGTCTAGCACGAGAGCCCTCCAAGCTTTCAACCCGGGTCCAAATCCCGGCACCTGCACTTTTATTGGCATTCCGTGCTCAGCAAGTCAATTTCTTCGTTTTTATGGTGTAAACTTTTATAAGCATTTATGTAGTTCCTGCGAATAGAGACATGTTTCAGTCGTTTTCACTTTTAGATAAACTTGACAAAAGGTTGCTCCTGACTTTCAGTTCTGGAAGCGATGTAGAAGAAATGACCAAAGGCAGTAATGTTACGATTCAAATAGGCGTATACATAGGCAGTGATCATTCGAGCGGTGATCTTTTCATTCCGGATGATGTGGAAATGCCTTCCGAAATAGAACTTCTAATAAAAAAATATAATGGGAAGAAAAGAAAGGGCTTTTGGATAATACCCAGAATAATGGATCAGAATGAAAGTGAAATATTAGACAGTCTCCTGTCAATTCCTTCAATGGTTCTCAATGGGATTTCACTCAGAAATGGAGTCTATATAGCAGAATTCCTTTTTAACAGCAATGAATTGGAAAATGTCTCATCATTAATTCTCAAAATCCAATCAAAAACTGACCGCTTGGGAATAGAATATCTTGGAGATTCAAATGGTTACTTAAAAACTCTAAGGGCATCAGATATTCATAAAGACCTGTATGTAGCAGAAATAGACAGAATATTAACAGATGAGACATTAAAAAAAGAGATAGTAAAAGGTGCAGATACCTGGATAAGAATAATGAAAAATCCCTATGGATCGAAAATTCTGAAGGCCGTATATTTCCCATTCACACACAATGAAAAATCAGAAGTTATTTCTGAAAATACTTATTTTGAAGACTTCATAGATAATGAATATGTTCATAAAATGAATCAGAATTATATAGATTTCAATATAATTACACATAGCAGAATTCAAATCGTCTATGGAAAATACTATAAAGCACTCATTTTTGTTCCAAAGATGTTTAGCCTTGAATGGTCAGACATTTGGAAAAAAACCACTGATTCTTTAACTGAGTGGAAACAGACATTCTCTTATTTTTCCGATCTGGAAACCTGGATTGAGAATTCAAAAAAAAAGAGCCACTGGGACATTGTTCATGAACTTTAAAGTTCTCATAAAATCATTATGTTAATAACTTGTTGAAAACAAAATAATAGAGTTATGGGTAAGTTGTTGACATAACTTCAGGGTTTTAGATTATAAAAATTTAAAAGATGTGTTGAAATTTAAGTTCCTGTTCAAGCTTGGCCTGATGTAATTACTGGAGAGGGCATATAGACATTATAGAATGATGAGCCTATTTGCCATAACTCAGTCTGATCATACTGGTTTGTGTTTATATTTACAGTACCGAAATATGATCCTCCTGTACTCCCTGTCCATTTGGCATTTGAAAAACTTAAATCGTTTATTTCCTGGCTTTGTCCGGTCGTATATAATGGAGTGTTTACTTTAATTTCCAATCCATGCATTCTATTAAATTAACTAAAAATTAAAAGGATGAATATTCAGTAATATGATTCATAATTCAAAAACTTTAATCACTTTTTGATTCTTCAAGATGGATGATCTATTTAGATGGAATAAGTCTGAATCTCGAAAAGCTTCGACAAATAGCTGAAAGACATGAACCTGTGGGAATTTCTGATGAAGCTAAGAGGAATATACAAAATTCAAGAGATTCACTGATGAAATTAGTCTCCTCAGGAGCCAACATATATGGAGTAAACACCGGTTTTGGCAGCCTGCTTAATGTCAGAATAAAACCGGATAAGATCGAAGAATTGCAGAGAAATCTTATTAGAAGCCATGCCGCAGGCGTGGGAGAACCACTTGATGCAAAGCACGTAAGGGCCATAATGACCATCAGAGCAAACAGCCTGTGCAAGGGTTATTCCGGGGTATCCTTAGAGCTTGTAGAAAAAATCCTTGAATTCTTAAATGAAGATATAATCCCATATGTTCCAAGGTACGGGTCGGTTGGAGCAAGCGGAGATCTTGCACCGCTTGCGCATATAGGATTATGCTTGATGGGAGAGGGTTTCGTCATAATTGATGGAAAAAGAGTTGAGACCATTGAAATCCTGAATAAAAAATCCATAGAGCCATATTCCTTCAAGTCTAAGGAGAGTATTTCCTTTATAAATGGTACTGCGACGATTACTGGTATATTATCGCTTGAGACCTCAAGAGCCATAGATCTGTTAAAAAATTCTCTGGCTTCTGCATCAATGAGCTTCGAGGCTCTTCGGGGAACCAGAAAAGCATTCCAGGGTTGGGCCATCGAGACGAGGAATCATGCAGGACAGGTTAATGTTGCCAGAATTATGAAGGGAATTCTTGAAGACAGTAAAATTTGCATGGACTCGGAAGGCAGGAAAGTTCAGGATGCATACAGTCTCAGGTGTATCCCCCAGGTATATGGTGCCGTGGAGGATACAATAAGATATGTGAAATCAGTCGTGGAAACTGAGTTGAACTCAGCAACGGACAATCCTCTGGTAAACGATACCGAATTTATTTCTGCCGGAAATTTTCATGGAGAACCCGTGGCCTTTGCAAGTGATTTTTTGGCAATCGCACTATGCGATCTTGGAAATATGATTGAGAGACGCCTTGCCAGAATAACCGATGAGAAATTAAGCGATCTTCCTCCGTTTCTTGTTGAGGGCAGTGGATTAAACTCTGGATATATGATTGCCCAATATACAGCTGCTGCACTATGTAACAGGAATAAAACGCTTGCCGTTCCATCCTCTATTGATACGATCCCAACATGTGCAAATCAGGAGGATCACGTGAGCATGGGTGCTAACTCTGCAATAAAATTAACAGAACTTGTGAAAAATTTAAGGCAGATTATTGCAATAGAATATGTCCTGGGAGCACAGGCTCTTGATTTACTTGAGGAACCCCCATGTGCATTCAACGAATCGTTGAGATCTGAAATTCGGGAAAGTATAGATCATCTTCATGAAGACAGACCTGTGTTCAGAGATATAGAAAAAATGGTTGAAATAATGGAATATTCAAAAGATTTTGATAAAATTATTTCAAATATTCAGGTGAATGTTTAGGGATTTATCTTAACTCCTTTTTTAACACCTTTCCAACCACACTTCTGGGAAGGCTCTCCCTGAACTCAATAATTCTGGGAACTTTGTATATTGCCATATGTGTGGTACAAAACTGAGTTATTTCCTCATTTGTCAACGTTTCACCCTTCTTTAGAACTATGACTGCCTTGACAGTTTCACCCCTGTGAACATCTTTAACGCCTACTACAGCCACATCTTCGATCTTGGGATTCTGGTACATAACCTCTTCAACCTCCCTGGGATATACATTATATCCACCTGCAATGATCAGGTCTTTCTTTCTGTCCACTATGTGTATATACCCCTCCTGATCGATCATTCCAAGATCCCCGGTAA
>JAKATR010000012.1 GCA_021818675.1 Thermoplasmata archaeon
AAGATGGGAATGATCATGAAACTTGATGAGGTATTGAAACAGTAGTGCACCCACAGTGATAGTTTACGAAAATAGGCTGAAAATCATATTGGGCGGTCTACAAAAATGAAATAGATGTAAAGTCACGACTGATTTACTATTTATTGTTATGAAGGAATTAATAGAACACGACCCTACTGCTTGCTGGTATTGCCAACAAATTATAGGTGCGTTCACATCGGCTAATCAGAGAAAGCATGATGAACTTACTAAAGACTTACCAGACTCGTCGATACTCCCTTCTGATTGGCTAACTGAATATAACCAAATGGAGAAAAAAAGATTGGGAATAAATTACCTCATTAAAGGACCAATAATCTCTCCTGATTGGATGATAGAGTATGGCACAATGGAAATAACACGTCTTGTTAAGGATAAAATGTCTAGTCTCACTGCAATGACACATATTAATGAACTATGTAAACAAGGCTATATAATAGATAATCAAACAGTCTTCGCGGAACTTCGAAAAGTAGAACAATTAAACCTTAAACTAACGCTATATTATTACTCCAATTACTCTTTGAATCACGAAGAAAAAAAGGCTAAAATTCTATATGATATTCTTATAGAGTTGAAAGAATCAATACGCAAAGTTCAGGATATTATAGACAAATATGTCATATTTAGTAAATCAAGAAAGTTCAGCCTTAATATAAATAATCCTAAAACCTCAACCTCATTACCGCTTTTCCATTCGGAAGCACCGCCTCAAAATCATACCCATCGCTGATATATTGCTCTATCTCGTTCACGGGTATGACCTTCTGCTTCGCTCCATTGTCGCTCATTGCACCTGCGACCTTATCCCGTAATAACTGCTGAAAGTCCTCGTTGCTGATTACTGAAAGGTCTATCTTGTCTATCTCTTCCTGCTTGTAGCCCACTGCCGATAAGAGCTGTTGCTGTAAGAATAGCTTGGCGTTGTCCTCCGATACATCGGATATTCTGGTTTCAATGAACTTAAGGCATTTCCTATAAGATTCTCGCATCTCCTCTATCATATCTGGCGGTAGCCTCTTGTTCGTGCTGTATCTTGCCTCTATGTCTCCCTTATGACCCATTATGAACTGCCTCCAAGGGTGTGATATTAAGCCCTTGCTCTCCGCTATATCCAAAGCTGTGCTGAAATAAGCTCGCAATACATAGGGTCTCCAATCAAAACCAGCATTAACAATAGCCTTCTTAATGTCTCTTGCTACCAACGCTGTTCTTAGGTGTTCATTCCGCTCCTGTCCTCTTTTTTTCTCTCCCTTTGGGTCTAATTGCAGAATAGGGGAATTAAACGTTAGTTTTTCTCCTTCCAATACCCTCTTTCCCAAATACTCTGTTAAATAATCTAATCCTTCCTTGCTCAGAAATGTAAAATACTCATTCCTTGCCTTAGACAGATTGCTCCTTACTCTAATCTTTGCCGGAATTTTCTCAAATTCTACTCCTGAGCTTGATAGTTTAACTCCTTCTATGTCTGAAAGTTTAAGGCAATCTGTCCCCTCATAATCTCCTAATGTCTCTGGTCTTAGACCTGAATACGCCATTAATGAAGCCGATACCCTCGCTCTTGCGGTAGCCATCCTTAATATCTTTCCCAAGTCTTCCTTGCTTGGCACTCTCTCATTCTCTGACCTTAAATTACGATTTTCGTTCTTGATGTTGATGTTTAGCTTAACATTAATTCCATTAAATCTAAGCCAAGAAATTACGGGCTTTTCAGCATACGAAATATATGACCCTGCCTTGCCTTCCTTTTCCATTTCCCTTATAACGTCCATTATTTTATATCTGAAATCTTCACGTCTTGCAAGTTCCAGAAATTCCATAGGATTGGTGTTATCCCTATCGCACCATAAGAGTAAGTGCCTAAAATAAGTCTCCGCTGTGATTACTGAATGTGCCTTTAGATTTTCATACCATCTCTTTAATTGGAGGTTAAACTCTGGGCTACCCTCTGTAATGTATTTTTTATATTTCGGCTCACGTGTCATATATAGATAATCCAAACAAACATAAAAAGTATCCGTTTATTTAATTAAAAGGATAGGTAGGGATTCGAACCCTAATAAATGAGATCTGCAGTCTCACGCATCACCTCTCTGCCACCTATCCGCCAAAGGTCATAATTTTAACTTATTTTATGATGTCGATTATAGTATTGCTGACATAGTGTGCATTAATATACAGTTTAATATTAACAGATGTCCGAGTGGGGTAATTTGGATATCCTAGAGGCCTGCGGAGCCTTTGATCCGGGTTCAAATCCCGGCTCGGGCGTTTATATTCAATTGAAAGCTGCAATTATGTGTCTCTTATCAAAATTTTTCAATCCTGATAGATAGATTTCTGCCATCTATGTCCCAGTTCCTGCCCTCAATATTAACGACCTTTGTTATTGATTTAGCCTGAACTTCAGATGATATTTTCTCTTTGTGAATCTCTATTGCCTCATCAATGTCTGAATCTCCAAGGTATGATATTGTAATCTCATCATTATATTGCAGCAATGCTTCTTTTCTCATTACCTGAATTCTTCTTATGATTTCTCTGGAAAGTCCTTCCAATTCAAGTTCTCTATTTATATTTTTATTGATATAGACTTCTATTGAGCTTCTATCACTTCTTTCCATAAGGTAGGAATCATTGACTACCTCTGTAATGTTGACTGAATTTATTGGCAATTCAATTCCCTCAAAATGATGTGAATTGGTTTCTGCAAATACTTTTTTTAAATTCTCAGAAGATTGAAGATAATTTTCAAACTTCGACACCTTCTCTTTTAGGATTGGTGCTGCCACAGTTTTATTTACAGACGCCTTAAGATTGATAGGTCTTTCATTATATTTTATAAATTTAATGTTATGTGCATTTAATTCATCTCGAATTGGCTCTATGTAAGAATCCTGTAAATCATCTTTACAGTAAATTAATATCTCTTCTACAGGTTTTCGTCCTTTTATATTAGCGCTTTGTCTTGCCCTTCTGGCTAACTCAAGAATTTCCATAGCTATCGACATTTCATTTTCAAGTTTATTGTCAATAAGCTTTTCATCATATGGTTCCAGATTCTCAAAGTGTACGCTTTCGCTTCCAGGATTAAGGGCCATATAGATGTAATCAGATGTGAACGGAGCTAAAGGGGCAAGCATTCTGGCAATTTCCCTCAATGCATAAAAGAAAGCAGAATACGCGCCTTGTTTTGATTCTGAATCCGTTTCATCATCCCAAAATCTTCTTCTGGAAAGCCTTAGATAAAAGTTTGAAGTCAGGTCTATTAAACCCATAATGTGTTTAAGTCCATCATGAATGTCATATGAATCCATACATTCAAGGTATTTGTTACCTATGGAGTTAACAACCGATATCAGCCATTTGTCAATTCTATTTGAAACATTACTCAGATCCTTAAACTGAAACTCATCTAGGTTTGCATTTGAAGCAAAGAACGAATAAAGGTTAACAAAGGTTCCAATCGTTTTGGTTGAAATTTCCTGAACTATTTTTGGGCTAAGCGGTTTGGGTTTCCATGGGGGGCCATTAAAAAAGAACAGTCTGGAAGAATCTGGTCCGTACTGATTGATCAGGTCTAAAGCAAAAACAGAATTCCCCTTGCTCTTGCTCATTTTCCTTCCTTCAGAATCTAGTATAAATTCAACAACAAATGCATTATTGTAAGCATTTTTTTTGAATAAAAGCGAGGAAATTACATGGAGAGAATAGAACCAACCCCTTGTCTGGTCAATACCCTCCGTTATAAAATCTACCGGGACAGGAATACTTTGATTATTTTCAAAGGGATAGTGTAAAGCTGCAAATGGTGCGCTTCCTGAATCAAACCATGTATCTATAACAAATGGCTCTCTCCTGCATGTTTCAGCACATTCTGGGCATTTAAACTTTACACTATCTATGAAAGGCCTATGAAGATCTTCAATGGGTTGCCCATATAGTGATTCAAGTTCAGACGCAGATCCCATGCAAAATTGATGATTATTTGGGCAAACCCATACAGGAAGAGGGTTGCCCCAGTATCGATTCCTGGAAAGATTCCAATCCTTTGCCTCTGATATAAAGTTACCAAATCTACCTTCCTTTAGGTGTCCAGGTATCCAGTTTATTTTATTGTTATTATTAATTAGATCTTCCCGAACTTTTGAAACACCTATGAACCATGCATCCACAGGATAATACAATAGAGTCGTACCACACCTGTAACAGAAAGGGTATGTGTGGCTTATTTTAGTCGATTTATACAGGAGTTTCTTTTCCTTCAGATATTTTATTATGTCAATATCTGCTTCTTTTACAAATTTCTCATACCAGGGAAGCTTCTCATCGTTAAATTTCCCGTTCAATCCAACAGGATTGAGTATTTTTATGTTGTGTAATTTACCTATCTGAAAATCGTCCACACCAAAGGCAGGAGAGGTATGTACAATCCCCGTACCATCTTCTAATGTAACATGATTTGCAGACACTACATAACACGAATCCTCAGATATATCAAGAAAATCTATTGGTCTTTCATATTTTATGCCAACGAGTTCCCTGCCAGACATTTCACCAATTACTTGATATTCATCCTGAATAACTGAAGTTACTCTTTCTTTTGCAAGAATATATTCATCTTCTCCTATCTTGATCAGTTCATATGTAAAATTCTCATTGACTGCTAGAAACATGTTGGATGGGATGGTCCATGGAGTTGTTGTCCATGCAAGAAAATATCTGTTTGTTTCTCCCTTAAGCCTAAATTTAACATATATAGAAGGGTCTTTGACTTCCTTATAACCCTGGGCAACCTCGTGTGAACTAAGTGATGTTTCGCATCTTGGACAGTATGGAGATATTCTATAATCTTTGTATAATAATCCTTCCTTAAACAGAGTCTTTAAGGCCCACCACTCGCTTTCCATATATTCACGAGTCATGGTAATATAAGCTTTATCCTGGTCTATCCAGAATCCTAAAAGGTTATCCACTTCGTGCCACTCATTGATGTAATTAAATATACTGGTTTTACAATAATCATTGAATTCCTCAATGCCAAAGTCTTCAATATCTTTTTTAGTCTTAAAACCAAAGTGCTTCTCAGCTTCGAGCTCTACGGGGAGTCCATGACAATCCCAACCGGCATTTCTTCTGTCTATGTAAAAACCTCTCATATTCTTATATCGGAGGACTGTATCTTTTACTGTTCTGGTTAGGGCATGACCAACATGCGGTCTTCCGTTCGCAGTGGGTGGACCCTCGAGAAATTTAAAAGTTTTTGAAAAACGGTCTGGATTGTTTACCTTGTTTGATATATCTTTTTCAATCCAGTATTTTCGAATTCTATCAGATATGTCTCTAAGAGTTAAATTCGTATCATGTTCAAGATAATACTTGCCACTCATTTCAACCCCATAGGGGTTCATCGAATTAAATCTTATTTCTTAATTTATTATCTACATATGGCTCAATTGATGGTTTATAGTCCAGCCAAACCAGATCATTGCCAGCAGGAGGGTATATTCCAAATTTTTTCCTGAATCTCCTTATGAGTCTGATTTCACGTTCGGAGATCCAGTTGATATATTGCCTTATGGAAAAAGAACAGCTATCTGCAACGGAAAGTAATGACAATCTCTCTTCGTCCATGGTGATTATCTGTTCAAGCAATATACTTCTCTTTTCAGTTATCTTTCTCATGATCTGCATATGATAGTTTATTAAATGGATAAATTAACTTTTACTATAAGGAAAAAAAATGAGCAAATGGCTGTAATTACTGGATTTTCATAACATTTTATATTATTAATGTGGTTTAAAATGTTCGTACCCTGACTCGGCAATGGGATTCCAGCGCTCGCCATCAAATATTATATTTTCATTTTCCCAAACGTCGCCTATCATTGAGAACTCTACACCTTCATTTCTCAAAATTGAAGCGGTTTCTTCGGAATTATTATTGTCTATAGTGAAGAGCAGCTCATAATCGCCACCATATCTAAATATTGCCTCATATGGGTCAATTCCAACAATCTTGCCAATCCTGTAAAGATCTTCATGAATTGGGATTTGATCTTTAACGACCCTGAAGCCAAAACTATAATCTGTCTTCATTTGGTTCAAAGCAGATCCAAGTCCATCGGAAAGGTCCATCATAAACTTCCCTCCGCACTTAGCAATAATGGCACCTTCCCTTACTCTAGGTATTATACTAAGCATTTTTTCTGCATTCTCGCGGATTCTAATTCCATTGGAATACGCAATAAAAGCTGCAATCTTCTGCCCTAAATTATGCGTAACGCACAAGATTTGACCTTTATTAACGTTAGACCTTTTAAGAGTAGCTTCTTTGCTTGCAGTACCAATACACACACCCGAAAACGACATGGTGTCGCTTTCCTTTGTATCTCCTCCTAGATATTCAACATTGAACTCTCTTAAAATACTGTCTAAACCTCTTTCTAAATTATCAAGGAACCCCAATTCCATGGATGATGGGATATTGAAAGCCGCAAGGAAGTACTGCGGAATGCCCCCCATTGCTGCAATGTCACTCAAATTTACCGCTCCGAAAAAATTTCCGATTTTCGCAGGAGAAACCCCTCTTGGAATATGTGTCCTCTCATTAATAGAATCCACGGTTACAAGCTCATAATCGTTGCCTCTGGGTATAACAACGCAATCATCCTTGTTCTGGGTAATATTCATGTTCTCATATGTTCTGCTAATTATTTTGCGCTCCCCCATATCCAAAATCTTCATATCCATCAATCTCAAATAGTCTGAACAGATGATATCAATCTATTTTTCATTGCCAGAGCTTCATGCTGAACAGGCATTCTATCCTCTAACTCTATTTGAAAATCGCAATTCCCATGGTCTGAGCTATAGTAGTATTCCTCAAGTTCCTTAAAATCCTGCGACAGTGAAGACGTATAAATTAGTTCGAGCAGCCTTTTATCCACGGTATCGTTATGAGCACCACGCCGAGAGTTGCCCCCCGTGGGATACGATATAACCTCGCACTGGTCGTTTCTTGAGTCCAGAAGAAGTTTAGCAACGCTCCAGAGTCTCGGTGGGCGATATAGTCCCTGTTTCCAGTACTTTTCAACAAGCGTATTTTTCTGGATATTCATGGGGTTAATTGAAACATCATCGGTTAAAGATGATACCAGTTTAATTGATTCAAGAATGTCATTAATGGACTTCTTTTCTGATAAGAACAATGGTTTAAAGAGGAGGTAGGTTCTTAATTCAAGTGATAGGCGTGAAACTAATTCGGCCGCATTTACGTATTTTTTAAAGCTTGAACCCTTGTTAATTATATTTTTCATAATATCGTCATTTGCTGTTTCCAAGCCAATGGCCACCCTTGTATCAAT
>JAKATR010000082.1:0-5168 GCA_021818675.1 Thermoplasmata archaeon
AGCCACGCCATACGCGGATAAAAGCTGAAAGCATCTAAGCTTGAAGCCGCCCCTGAAAATAGACATCGTTATCAGGTCTCTCCTAAAAGAGGAGTTTGATAGAGCTGGGATGTAAGTATCAAGTCTTTTGGCGAGATATTAAGTCCACAGCCACTAATCGACCGAATGCACAATCCATGCTAAAGTTATTTACCGGTATTCATTCCAACAAGTGTATTTTTTTATTTTTATTCAAAGTGAAGTTTCTTAAGCTAATACATCATAAATGTATTTATATAAATAGTTAAGAGTAAAATCAGATCATTGTATGTTTGTTCATAAACTCTATGTGATCTTTGTGTACATATAGCATAGAGAGTTTTTTTTTCTTATAATAAGACAGAACATTTTGAACAGGTTGAATTATGTCTTTTTCTATGGAATATTTCAATTATATTATTGAGCGGGCGTGAGTTTGTAATCATTTGTAGCTCACTCTAAAGACATAAAAGAATTTGAAATTTCTATTGCTCCCATTCAGTGTAGCACAAAGAAATAACAATTCAGTGGTTATCTGAGTAAAAATTAACTGCGAATACGCAGGATAGCTTAGGTTTTAGGCTGGATAATTGTTCGAATTTTTACTGTGTGATCCAAACATTGGGTGAAAGTTGTACCTTTTGATTAATATGAATAGGGGCACATAGATCATTAATCAGGGAAAATGTTACTACAAGATTAATGAACCTATGCGTAAAGTTGAGAGAAGATCAAATCAGTATACTATTTTTCCAGGAGTTCTTCAACCTTGGATGTAATATTTTCGAATTCGATTCTGATCTCCTTTGATATTTCAACTGCGGGTATCCCCATGTCTCCATTCTCTACAATCTCAGGATGTATTGGTATTCTTCCCAGAAAAGGAATTCCAAGTCTCTTGCAAAGCTCCTCAGCTCCGCCACTTTTGAATATGTTAGTTGTTTTTCCACAATGAGGGCATACAAACCCACTCATGTTTTCAACCATGCCAATAACCTTTAACTTAAGCTTTGACGCAAAGTCCAAAGCCTTTCTGGCATCCAGCAACGCAACATCCTGTGGAGTTATGACTATTATAATACCATCAGCCTGTGGGACGAGCTGGGAAACAGTCAAAGCCTCATCACCTGTTCCAGGTGGTAGATCCAGAATTACATAATCTGCATTGTCCCAGAATACATCCTCCAGAAACTGCTGAATGGCTTTATGTCTTAAGGCTCCTCTCCATATAACTGCAGTACCATCATCCGGTAACATAAATGCCATTGAAATTACCTTAACTCCATACTTTGTTGAAGCTGGAATTATTCCTTTCTCGTTTGCAACAAGTTTTTCCTTGGAAATACCAAGAAGAAGTGGATCATCGGGCCCATTAATATCAGCATCTATTAGTCCAACCTTGAATTTTTTTGCAAGTGTTACTGAAAGATTTACCGAAAACGTACTTTTTCCAACTCCCCCTTTTCCGCTCATTACGAGAACAGTGTGCTTAACTCCCTGATATTTACTTGAAGGTTGTGGAGGCGTTACAACTGGAGGCGGTGGTGGATTAATCTTAATGTTTCCTTTTGACATTAATATCACTATTGCCATTCAGTATTTATCATGTTTTAAGCTCTTCTGCGACAGTCAAACCTGTATAAAAATGAAATACTTTCAACTCCACAAATTCGCTTTTTCATGAAAGAATCGAAAAATCTAATTGCGCAGTTATGATTCCAATTTATTGGAAAAAGAAGGATGCGTTTTTTGTGAGATCGTAAACAAGAAGAAAGAGTCATATAATTTCTATGAGGACGGAGAAATTACAGGTTTCATGGATCTTTATCCCGTTGAAAACGGACACGCACTAATAATGCCCAATGATCATTTCGAAAATATATTTGATATTGAACTGAAAGTATACCTCAAAATCCACGGACTTGCCAGAATAGTTTCCATGGCTATGCGTGAATCTCTGGGCGCTGAAGGAATTAATATTGGTCAAAACAACGGAGAATGCGCGAATCAAAGGGTGAATCATTATCACCTTCATGTCATTCCAAGATGGGAAAATAACAATATAAACTGGGGAAGGATAGAAATGTCCAGAGAGGATATCGAGAAAAATTCAAAAACACTTCGTAAAACCATAGATGAGTTTTTAGATCGTGGATTCAAAATTTGGGAATGCTGATGTGGAATCCAGGTCAATGAATTATTCAAGCATTTTAGTTAACAGGAAAAATCCTACAAAGATTAAAATCTTTCATTTGTATTAATGAGCAATGATGAGAAAGATAGAAGATTTCTCTTTAAATTTTAAGGTGATAAAATGAACAGCATAGAAGAATTATACAAAAGCGCGCTTGAGCTAAAAAACAAGGGAATGTCAGATAAGGAGATTTCCACAGAATTGCATTTATCCGTCAATACAGTTACTTGGCTTCTGGGTAAGGAATTTCTCAAAGAGAACAAAGTGCAGGATGTTAAGATTGGATGGAGAAGTATTGGGGTTTTTGGCAGCAGGATAGCTTCAATTTCAGATATCATTGTAGATATCATCTCTGAGGAAGCTGCTCTCTCAGATTTTTCAGTAGATTCAATATTGGGAATAAACGTTAACGGCATTCCATTTGCAACAATGGTATCATATGCTCTCGACAAAGAATTAATTGTGTACAGACCACATCCCTCGAGAAAAGATGGATATTTCAGCAGTAATTTTGCAGGAGTAAAAGGAAAGAGTATTGTGATCATAGATGATGTTACGAGCACAGGCGAAACAATAAGGAGAACAATAAAAGACGTGAGAAGTGAAGGTGGTAAAGTTGCACTTGTTGTTGTTCTCACATCAAAACTTACAACTGATGAAATAGAAGGGGTCAGAATCAGATCACTGTTCAGGGCATCCCTCATTGGAACTATGTGAAATTAAATGCACTGGGTAGATTCCACAGTTAAAAATCAGGAGGGCCCTCAGATCGTTTCCACGGGTATCTCCCCTTCCGGGCCAATTCATCTCGGTAATTTAAGGGAGATTATAACCGGAGATCTTCTATTCAGAGGCTGCAGGGATAAGGGTCTTGAATCAGAGTTGATATACCTTGCAGACGATATGGACCCGCTCAGGAAGAAATATCCATTTCTTTCAGATGAGTATGAAGCGCACGTTGGCAAACCACTGAGACACATACCTGCTCCCGACGGAAAGGGCCTTTATTCGGACTATTTCCTAAACCCGTTCATAAAATCGGCTTCAGAACTTGGAATTTTTCCTCGTATCATCAAGGCCGGGGATCTGTACAGGGATGGAAAGATGGGCGAAGTGATAAGAATAGCCGTCCAGAATCGTGACAAAATCAGGAACTTAATCGAAACGATTTCCGGGCGTGAACTTGAAAAGGAGTGGTTTCCTTACAATCCTATATGTTCCAGTTGCGGGAGAATTAACAGCACCAGTGGGATCGAGCTTAAGGGCGATATGGTCTTATACACATGTAAATGCGGTCATACCGGGGAATCAAATATTTTTAAAGAAGAGGGAAAACTTCCATGGAGAATCGAATGGCCGGCAAAATGGAAAGTGCTCGGTGTAACAATAGAACCGTTTGGAAAGGATCACGGAACAGTAGGTGGATCCTATGATACCGGGAAGGCCATAGCTGAAATTATCTATGGGTATCCTGCTCCTTTGCCATTAATGTTCGAGAGGATTCTCCTGAAAGGGAAAGGTGCAATGCACTCATCAACAGGAAATGTCATACCCGCCTCTGAAATTTTATCATTCTGTCCTCCGGAGATAGTCAGATTTCTTATGGCCAGAGTTCCTTCCACCAGGCACATAGAATTCGATCCAGGCATGGGGTTTCTATCACTTATGGATGAATATCAGCGCATAGTGAAGGATCATAAACCTGAGGATTCAAGAATTGTGGAACTTTCAAGTCCGTTTGGCTCAGAAAAGAGAGAGGTAATAGATTACCGTCACATTGCAACACTGGTTCAGATTTATGATGACCCCAAAAAAATATTGAATATTATTGAATCAACAGGAGTGGAAACTTCTCTGGAAGAGGTTTCTAAAATAATGCAATTGGCCAGGCACTGGATTGCCAATTATGCTCCAGAAACATTTAAATTTTCAATTCTACCAAAAAATCAGCCAGTAAAGATTTCCGAAAAAGAACGAGCCGTAATTTCAGATTTTATCCGCTGGGCACAGTCGCCAGAATCGCAATGGGAAGCCACACAAATTCATAATGCAATACATAGCATCATCAAGGAACACGAAATAGAACCGGCTGATGGCTTCAGAATATTCTACTCAATACTCATCGGAAAGGAAAGGGGCCCAAGACTGGGGTTTTTCCTCTCTGCAATGGATAAAACGGCTCTTCTGGAGAGACTCCAATTTGTCTGAATAGCATTGAATATCCTGTTTGGTAACAACATAAAATAAAAATATATAAGAATAGCAAATTAGCTGGCAATATGGAAAATAAAATTGTCATCAATTGTGCATTGCCTTATGCCAATAGCACCCTTCATATAGGAAACATTGCTGGTTGTTACCTTGGGGGAGATATTTTCAACAGATTTTGCAGACTTTTCGGCAAAGATACTATTTTCATCAGTGGAAGCGATGAATACGGGACGCCAACAACCATAAGAGCGGAGAAGGAAAACAAGAGTCCCAGAGAAATAGTTGATTTTTACCATGAAGAGCAAAAGAAGGTATTTGCATCACTGGATATACAATTTGATTACTTTGGAAGAACAACCAGTGAAATGCACACTAAATTTGTTCAGGAGGTTTATTCAGTTATCAAAAAGAAGGGATACATAGAGGAAAGAGCAATGATTTCTCCATACTGTCCAACCTGCAAAAAATTTTTACCGGACAGATATGTAATAGGAATTTGCCCAAGATGTGGAAACCCCACTGCCAGGGGAGATCAGTGCGAAGAGTGCGGAAGAAATAACGATCCGCAGGACCTCATAGAGCCTAAATGTGCCATTTCGGGAGATACTCCTGAATTCTTGGAGACCAAACATATGTTCCTTTTGCTTGATAAATTTCAGAATTTTCTCAAAGACTGGATTGAATCACAGAGCTCGTGGAGATCAAATGTAAAAGCATTCTCACTTGGCTTCATAGAGGGCGGATT
>JAKATR010000082.1:5682-7393 GCA_021818675.1 Thermoplasmata archaeon
TTTTGCCTTAAAAAGAATATAATTCCAGAAAACAACGGAGATCTGGATGAAAGTGATTCTGAAGCTATAAATATTGCAGGCAGAGTTTTTTCAGAATATTCGGATTTAATGAATCGCCTGGAATTCAGGAAAGCGTTGAGCAAGTGGCTGGAGCTTGTGAGTTATTCAAACACATATTTCAACACAAGCCAGCCGTGGAAGCTCATTGTCAGCGATCAGGATAAGTGCAAAAGGAAGCTCTATATATCATTAAAATTGCTCGACTATTGCACGGTGATGTTATATCCATTTGTTCCTGCGGGAACCTCAAGGATATGGTTATCATATCACAGCGGAAATTTGGATAAAAGTGTAATTGATGGCCTGACGGAAAAAGCCGACTATAATATCAGAAATTCAGAAATACCATTCAGGAAACTGGAGTTACCCGACGAACCTAAGAATAACCTCAATCTCACTGTTGGAAAGATAACAGAAGCTGGTTTTCACCCTAACGCAGACGGGCTCCTTCTTCTTAAGGTATCTCTGGGCTATAAGGACATCAAACTCGTTGCCGGATTAAGGAAATATTATGAGCCATCAACTCTGGTTGGAAGGAAGATTATAGTGGTGGAAAATCTGAAATGGGCCAGGATCAGAGGGGAGGAATCACAGGGGATGCTTCTGGCGGCTCAGGATTCAAACGGTGCACACATAATAACAACCGATGAACCAGAGGGTTCTCTTGTTAAGATTGGTGATCATGCATATAATGGTGAGCAGAAAATAGAAATTGACGACCTCAAAACGTATGATTTAAGGGTAGATATAAAGGAGGGTAAATCAGATATTACCGGAATTATAGGAAGGGATCGCCTGATATTAACCGTAAATGGCAAATCTCTGCTTATTGACGGAGGGGCTCAGGATAAATCAACAGTAAGGTAATTAGTCACCGGCTAAACAGTGAAACACTTGAGATTGTCTTGTTTTTGAGCTTGCCCTAAATGGTATATGGATATAATCCGGGTAATCGAATACAAAGATTCAACAAGAGAGGCTATTCAATCTGCTCAAGCATGGTCAAATTATATCAGTATTCTATTGATTTATTTCGTACACCAGGAGAACATTCTACAGTTAACAGGATATTCTTACAAAATATCCCATTATTAAAATTTCACTTTTCTTTATAATGCATTTAAGTTTCAGACGTGTATTAAATTATTTTTATAGAAATTGGGGAAACGCTCCGGTGGAGCATTTTATCAATATTATAATCTTATGGTAATAGGAATCACGTTGTTTTCATATTCCATTATTGCAATATCCACAGGATCAATAATTTCCTTGGGCACATCAATAATAACTGGAGCCCCCATAGATATTTGCAAAGATCTTGCCCCTATAATTCTTGCTTTTTCAAACTTGGTGAGTGTCATAGAAATCATTGTAGTAAGAAGGTAATAAAAGAACATATAATATGTTTGTGATTCTTTTGGAAATACAAAAAATCAGCTTAAGCATAGGCAAATCACACAGTTCATCAGAAAACTGGTAAATTTCAGGATAAATAAGATTATTCTTGTAAAATATTGTGCTATTGATATTCAAAAAGCACTTAGAAATGATTAAATAGGGAGTAAATATTGTGGATATTACGCACAAGCCAAATGTAAAAAATCCAGTACTAGGCGGATAGGGTGAAAGAGCGATGGCTCAATGATGATCC
>JAKATR010000062.1 GCA_021818675.1 Thermoplasmata archaeon
TAATAAGAAGATAAAATATAGAAGTGGTTCATATGACCGTTCTTAAAAGGGAAATCCTCTTAAGGGCTCTTGAGAACACCTATGGTAAGAAAGGCATGGCCAAGGAGGATGTTTCTGAGCTCTGCAACTTTCTGTTATCCTTTTTTGGCTACGAGGATTATGTACTTGACAATGTCCTCTCTCCACCTGAAAGAGATATTTTTTACAACCTTGAAGAATACGGCTTTCTCATGACCAGCAGGGAGGAAGTAACCATAAGCAAGGGCAAAACATGGAGAATAAATCAGTGGGCATATATAAGGAGCAATATATTGAAGATGTCCAACGAAATCAAAGTAGAGGAACAGCCATACAGTATATATGACGAAGTTTTTAAAGATCTGGAAGCATTAAACAATGATTAGAGAAAAACTATTTTTATATTAGGTTTTTTAACAAAATCATTTGTAAATTTAGGTCACAATGTAATATTCTATATAGAATAACTAGATACTGCTGAAAGGTGGTTTCCTGGAACAACGATTGAGGTTTCGGGCCTCGATTTCAGGTATGAAAACGGTTTCAAAGTATTTCACGATATTAACTTTTCAATAGATACAGATAAGTTCACTTCTATTGTTGGGCCATCCGGGGTTGGAAAATCCACACTTCTCAGATTACTTGGAGGGTTTGTAGAACCGGAAGCAGGGCAGGTATTTTTGAATGGAAAGCCAATTCTGAGGCCCACTCCTCTGGTAGCAATGGTTCATCAGTCGATTGTTACATTTCCATGGATGAATGCCCTTGAGAATGTTATGCTCTCTCTTAAGAACAAGAGATTATCCAGGGAAGAGGTTAAGAGTACGGCTATGAAATCTCTTGAAATTGTGGGGCTGCAAGGTTTTGAAGAACTTTTTCCAAAAGAGATGAGTGGAGGAATGAGGCAAAGAGTTGCCGTTGCAAGGGCTCTTGCTGCAGATCCTTTGGTTTTATTAATGGATGAACCGTTCGCTCATCTGGATGAACTTACAGCTGAAGGTTTGAGACAGGATATTTACAGTATTCTGTTTAACACTGAAACGAAGTTAAAATCTGTTATAATGGTATCGCATAACCTCACTGAGGTAGTCGAGCTTTCTGACAAAGTCATAGTTCTTAATGGTTCACCAGCCACTGTAGTTGGAAAAATTGACATTAATATGCCACGTCCCAGAAGTCCTAGAGAACCTGAATTCGATCACTATCTCGATCTCCTTTATGGTTATTTGACAAAGGCTAAGGTGAAGACCAGTGAATGAGATTCTTCTAATAATTCTGGCGGTTTTAGCCACTTCTGGAAGAGTTCTTGGTCTTATAGGTTTTTCAATCGTTTCAGGATGGTTTCTGGCATATATTGCAATCAAAAACCGATGGTTTGAATCCATATTTATATCGGTCAGCGAAATCTTTGAATCGGTTCCAGTAATAGCATTTTTTCCAATAGTTCTGGTTATATTTATAACGAATGTGGGAGGGGAACTTGGTGTTGAGCTTGCGGCTGATTTTCTTGTATTCACAGCAGTTGTATGGAACTTATGGCTTGGTGAATATCAGGCTTTTAAAACGATCCCCAAGGAGATGGTAGAAGTTGCAGACAATTACAACTATTCTTTGTTGGAGCGTTTAAAATTTGTATATATTCCATTCTCCATACCAAGAATTGCTGCAAACCTCTTTCCAAGCGTTTCCGATGGGTTTTTTTATATCACAGTCAGTGAGGTATTCAGCATTGGGATCACGACATATGAAACATTTGGCGTTGGATCAATCTTAGACAAGTACGTTGCTTCAGGAAATACTTTTCTCATAGGAGTTACACTTGTTGTTCTTGGCATAGTTGTTGCTGTCATTGTTATTTTGTTAAAAGAAATTGCAAAAAGGGCGGTTGCCAAATATGCGCTTGATACGGATGTTCCCATAATCAGAAGAGGTAAGCCCAGATTCAGGCAATCAGCAACATTTTCAGCTATTGCCTCAATAAATCCACTTGGAAAACTGGCAACATATAATCGAATAAACAGAAGGAAAAATGTTGACCTGGAAACTTTATATTACAAAGAAGGAAAAAAGAAAAACTATGCAATCGTGGGCGCTATTATTGGAATAGTTATTCTTGTCCTGTTAATCTATGAAACTATTAGGATATCAACATCAATATCCATTGGTGAATGGGGGTACCTCTTAGATAAAACTCCATATCTTCTGGTTAATCTTCTCTACGACTATATTAGAGTCGCAGTAATAACAATAGTTTCTACAGCTTTTGCAATATTTTTTGGTTATTATATGGCCACTCACAGGAAGGTAGAATCTACGGCCATCCCTTTAATACAGGGCTTTAGTGCCTATCCTGTACCAACATATTTTCCATTTCTTTTCTTCGCGGTATATCCCTTCATTTCTGCTTCTTTTGGAAGTTTGACAGATGAATTTTTTGTTCTCGGTTTGGGTTTTATAAGTACATTTTACTATGTATTCTACAGTTTCTGGATGGGAATAAAAGCCATGCCAGTGGAGTATGAGGAACTGATGAAAAATCTCAATCTGGGCTATTTTAAAAGGTTAAGATACATTGTACTCCCGTCCACTTTTCCATACCTCGTAACAGGGATATCGTCTACTATTAACAGTGCATGGGGTGGATTAATGATCGGTGAGTACTGGCCCAATATAGCAGGCGGGAAAACACTGACAGTTCAGTTTGGTCTTATGAAGATCATTGATCAGGCAACAGCAAATGGGAATATCGCCCTTGCAGCATGGGGTTCATTTATATTCGCAATAATAGTGGCGATTTACTCGATCCTGTTCACACGTAAAATGATGGACCTTGCAAGAAAGAAATATGTGGCGGAAGAAGGGATATACTCAGCTTAAAAAACTTTCAGTTTCGAGAATATGGATAACTGCACCATCAAATCATGAGGCAGCTACGAAACCATCCTCGGTTTTTCTGATCAATCCTGAATAGACACCCCACTCTATGAGTGTAACCTCGAGGTTATGATATCCTGAGGGACTGTTATACTTCTGAATGCCATTTTTTTCAAGTTCCTCCTTAATCTCCTCAAGTTGAAATTCCTTCATTTTGAGGGCGGTTGCGAATGGCTCAAAGTCCTTTACCACAGATTTTAGCATCTCCTTCCGGACTTTTGGTCCAGATCCAATAAATTTCTTTCCACTTTCCGTTATCCAGATATCGCCCTGATCTGTTCCGATAAATGATAATGAACTTGCAGTGTAGACGATTGGCATGAGGTCATCCAGATCAACCTCCATCTCCTTCTCTAGCTCGAAAAGATCTGTTTTACTTTTGAACACGTAGTTCAACATATATAGTAATCCTACCAAATCAGCTATTCTCGAATCTGGTTCAATAATTTCCATGTTTTCAGTTCTATTCATTTTAGATATTTAAAATATGCGCGTTATTTCTATTCAATGGGTTAGAAACATATCCAGTGGGTTGTAGTGATTTATAGATATTCATTGAAAATTTCCAAGGTTCATCAATGTTAAGAGTGAAAGACAGTGGAATTCTTTGCGTATTTCGCCTTAATCAAAGCCAGTGAAATTATAGGAGCAATGGCCATATACGCAAATGCGTAAAGCTCATTCTGAAAGTCTGCAATGGCTCCGAATATTGCAGGTATTATGATAAATAAAACGTTATTATAAGACATAAAATATGAATTTGCTGCATTAAGACTTTCTCTTGGTACACCACGACTGAGCATTATTGTGGAAATCGGGAAAATTCCTCCGTGTGGTATTCCCAATATGGCTATTACTAAGAGAACCGAATATACATTATGGAAAACGGTGAGAATTGGTATTAGAACTACGCAAATTATAGTGAGATATATGAGAAAAAAAAGTGGTTTCTTTATGGCCTTCAGTGGATGAATGAAAAGATAAATCCTTGTTGCAAATGATGTAAGGAAAAATAGTATATACACAGAAAATGAAAAAACAAGAGAGACATGGAATTGTGTTCTCAGGTAGATCGCCATAAATACAGTAAAGGCAGCGAAAGGAACATTATATGCAGTGATGGCAAGTATAGATGTCAGGAAGCCTGGATTTTTACTTATACCTGAAATTCCCTTAGTTTCGTTCTTTTCTTTGAATTTAACAAGAAAAGACAATGCTGAGACCACAATCATAAACGGAAGAAATTCCAGAATGATCAAGTTGTAAGGGAGAAAAGACAGCGTTTCAGTCTCAATTGTTGGTCCTATTACCAATCCTAAACTTAAAGAGATTGAATAGCCTGCCAAAAAGCGTTCTCTGGTGACACCTTCTGAAACCATGGAGATTGAGGTTATGAGATTTGTAAATAGAAAACCGGTAAAAAACCCAAACAACCCTATGGAAAGCCAGAAAAGAGGTATTGTTCCTAATAAGAGCAAAACTTCACTAAGCGTTGCCAGAATGGAAGCACTCACAAAGACATTTTTTCTCATTTTTGAGTCAAGTCTTGGATTTATCAGGGCTGTTGAAACAAGGGTTGCTGCATAAATCAGGGTACCGGTTAGACCCACTTCAAAGCTATTCATTCCATAGGAATATTTTGCTATTAATGGCGCAGTTGTAGATATCATGTTATTGGTAATTCTCGTTGCAAAGGCCATTGCACTTATCATCAAAACATATAATGCAATTTTTTTTGCAGGTGAGGTCATCTTTTTCTCCTTAATAACGCAAGGACGGTTCCAACACCTAAAGTTATTGCTCCGATTGCAAATCCATATTTGGGGCTGTCAATAAGAAGATGCTTTATTGGATTTTTTCTTGGATCAAACTGATCAATATGCATTTCATAGTGATCGTCAAATTCAACAACATGAATGCCTCTATCTGACCCCCCAACTGTTGCTCTCCAGTCAGCGGTTTGCCCTTTCAATTCACCTATAGATTTTCTGAATATTCCAGTCGTTTCTGGTCCGGGTATATGATGCCCATTAGATATTTTTGGAACATTCATCTTACCACGTATTAGAAGTTCGGCGATCATGGTGTTCCAGAATTCATCACCGGATTCAGGCATCATAATTCTCCAATTACAATGAGATATTTTAACAATTGTCACTCTAAAAATAATAATCAGTGAAACCTTGAATTCATGCTTCTTTTCTTACCAGTGATAAGAAAAATTCAAGCAGTCGATACTCAGGCAACATTTAGGCATTGTTAAAATTATTCTCACAACTTTAAATATAGGCTATGTTAATATATACCAGAATTAAAATGTCCGGAAAAATAGTTGTAAGTGGTGGCACAGGTTTAATAGGCTCAACCCTGATTAAAGAGCTCACTGCAATGAAGTATGACGTGGTCATAGTAACAAGAAATCCAGAAAAAGCTAAGACGTCATTTCCTGAAATATCAGATTTTGTAAAATGGGAACCTCAAAATCCAGAAGATCTGGCTAATTATATTGATGGGTCAAAGGCAGTGATTAACCTTTCGGGAGCACCGGTATTCGCCAAATGGAAAGGGAATTATTCTATTCAGGTTAAGGACAGCAGGGTACTTGGTACGAGATACATAGTCGAATCAATCAAGAAGACAAAAAATAAACCGGGATGCTTAATTAATGGCTCTGCTACTGGAATTTATGGTTATGGGAAATCATTCAGCGGGGTTAACGATGAAAGCGGTAAACCTTCAGGTGATTTCTGGGGTTCTCTGGTTCATGATTGGGAGAATGAAGCTATTTTAGCTGAGAATGAAGGCGTTAGAACTGTTTTATTGAGAACCTCACTGGTTCTGGAAAAGGATAAAGGAGCACTGGAAGCGCTTGTTCCCTATTTCATGAAAGGTCTTGGCGGCTATGTAATGCCGGGAAAACAGATATTTTCATGGATTCATATTAAGGATGAAATAGGTGTAATAGTCGCAGCTATTGAAAATTCTTCATTTCATGGTCCAGTGAACTTAGTTGCAGGGAATGAAACATCTAGGGAATTCTCGAGAAAACTCGGAAAGGTTCTTCATAAGCGATCTGGGCTTCCCATACCACAGTTCGTTATTAAACGAATGTTTGGAAAAGCTTCCGATCTTGTAACAGGGGGCTCTTACGTTGAAAGCATGAGGATGAATGAATTAGGATATAATCCAGTATTCAAAGATTTTGAATCTGCCATATCGGACCTTTACTAATCAAATAGCAAGAAACTCCGATCTTCAGAGAGGAGATGAATTGTGAAATATTTATCGGTTGTCAAGATATTGTGTAAGTAATGATTAAGACGCTCCGCGTGCGATTATATCCAAATACAGAACAGATGGTTCTTCTGGAAAAGCATTTCGGAGCGTGCAGGTTCGTTTATAATCACTTCCTTGAAGTCAGGAAAAAATATTATTCTGAACACAGGAATGAAAGGAAGAAGAGACTTTCAGTATTTGATACAATGAAAATGCTAACTGATCTGAAAAAAGATCTAACGTGGCTGAATGAAGTAAATTCGCAAAGTCTCCAGCATTCTCTTGTGGAAGTGGATAAATCCTTCAGGTCTTTTTTCAGGCATAATGGCTCTTACCCAAATTTTAAGTCAAAGAAAGGCAATCAATATTTCATCGTTCCCTCTGGTTTTAAGGCAGAGGGAAATAAATTAATTCTCCCGAAATTCAGGTATGGAATCAAGTATATGGATAAATCTGCCATTCCAAAGAATGTAAAACAAATAGTCATAACAAGGGATGTTGACAGGTATTACGCTTCCATACAGCACGAAAGCAATGAGGAATTGCCCAAAGGTAATGGCACAACAGGTATTGACATGGGAGTTAAGGCATTCCTAACCACCTCAGACGGTATGCAGATTGAACCCCTGAATGCATACAGGAAAATGGAGAAGAAACTGAAGAGGGAACACAGGAGGTTATCAAGAAAAAAGAAAGGATCGAACAATAGGAAAAGGCACATAGTTAAGTTACAGAAAATATACCAGAATATAAGCGATGCAAGGACTGACTTCAATCATAAGGTATCTACTGCAATAGCCAAGCGTTATGATATTGTTGTGATCGAAGATTTGAACTTGACTTCCGCATGACAAACACTAGCATTGTTTCATGCGGAATCTGTTGTTGACAATGTTTTTGGAAATCATCAGAATTTATGTATGTGCACATTCACGGATTCTTGGGTATGTCATACC
>JAKATR010000078.1 GCA_021818675.1 Thermoplasmata archaeon
CTTAAAGCCATAGAAAGCTCAGGAGTGAGAACAAAGGATCTTGATGCTATATATATGGGAAACAGTCTTTCAGGAATGATCAGCGGGCAGGAAAATATAGGTGCATTAATGTCAGATTATGCCGGAATAGCCGATGAAGATGTGCCGACTTTGAGAATTGAGGCATCAACAGCATCTGGAGCTGCCGCTGTTTACGAAGCATATCTTTCCATTAAATCCGGGGAATATGATCTGGTCATGGTAGGTGGAGTGGAAAAGATGACTGAGCTTTATGGGAACGAGATGATAGATATCAGTTCATCCATTCTGGACAGGGAATGGGAAGCCTTTTTTGGAGGCACACCTGCCACCATGGCTGCCCTTTCTGCCAGAAGATATATGAAGGATTATGGTGTGGGAAAGGATGTTATGGCTGCAATTTCAGTAAATGACCACAAAAATGCATCCATGAATCCAATGGCACATTTCTCCAATATTATCACCATGGATCAGGCTATGAATTCAACTCCGGTTGCGGAACCACTGAATCTCATGGATTGTGCACCGCAAAGCGATGGCGCATCCAGTATCATCCTTGCCTCGGAAGATTTTGTGAAAAGAGAAAAGAAAGAGGGGGTAAAGATAGCAGGTAGCGGAATTTCTCAGGAGTATTTTGCACTGCACAGTAGAGATTCCCTGTATTCAATGAAATCCACAGTTAATGCTTCCAGAAAAGCCCTGCAAAAAGCAAAGGTTTCTCTCAGTGATATATCATTTGCCGAAATCCACGATTCATTCAGTATATATGGAGTGATGGCTCTGGAGGACATTGGTTTTGCAGAGAGAGGAAAGGCAAAGGATCTGGTGTTTTCAGAAATTGGCCTGAAGGGGCGGATACCAATAAACCCTTCGGGAGGTCTTAAAGCAAAGGGGTTCCCATACGGAGCAAGCGGAGTCGGCCAGTTCGTGGAAGGATATCTGCAGCTTATGGGAAAGGCCGGGAAAAGACAGGTTGATAGTGCAAAGTATGGTCTCCTGCACAGTGTTGCAGGCACAGGTTCAACCTCAATAGTGCACATATTGGGTGGTGAGTAAAATGGGAGAACTTTCAAGAATGTGGAGAGAAACCGACCATAGATATAGAATGGTGGGTGAAAAGTGCGGAAATTGCGGAAAACTTTATTTCCCGCCACGGGACATTTGCCCCATATGCCATAGGGATTCCATTGGCAAAATGCAGGATATAGAAATGAGTGGAAAAGGAGAGGTTATCTCTTTCACAATTGTACATGATGTACCTCCCGCATTTACCAGACAGAGACCGTATATCCTTGCCATAATCAAACTTGATGATGGCCCAACACTGACAGGACAGATCGTTGATACCCTTCCCTCGGATATAGAAATTGGAACCAGAGTAAGATCTGTTTTCAGAAAAATTTCAGAAGATGGTCATAGTGGTGTTATCCATTATGGTTACAAATTTGTAAGGGATTTGTAATTGTAAATCCCTTCACTTTTTATTTTAGAAGTTTTAACTCGTTTATTTTTTCCAGTACTTCGGTCGCATGGTTTTTTGGGCTTACTTTCTCGTAAATGTACGCTATCTTTCCATCACCGTCGATAATATATGTAATTCTCTTGGCAGTGCCAAACATTCCGTTTGCTTTGTATGCGGTTGTTATTTTTTTGCTGTCATCCACTACCAGTGGGAAATTAAGATTGAATTTCTCCTGGAATTTCTTATGCGATTTTTGATTGTCCACGCTTACCCCAAGAACCTTTATATCCTTACCCTTGAGGCTGTCAAAGTTGTCTCTGAAATTGCATGCCTCTGCGGTGCATCCCGGTGTATTGTCCTTTGGATAAAAGTACAACACCACCGGGCTTCCCCTGAAGTCTGATAGCTTTATCTTGTTTCCTTCCTGATCCATGGATTCAAAATCCGGTGCCTGTTCTCCAACTTTCAAATATTCTTCCATATAATTGTAATATCTGTTTACAGATAAATATTTGCAATTGAAAATACTAATTTCCTTTACACTCAATTCCGCTTGAGAGCTATTATTCCATATTTTTCAATGTAAATGGAATATTTTCCACTGGATTCAGCATGTTGAATAAATTGTTCCATAGAGGTTCCAACCAGATCATTCTGATAATAAAAATTACTGGATTGATCTGCTATAATGTATGTGAAATTGCGTGAATATAGATTTGAAAGGTTACCAACCGAGATATACGAATATAATAGATAGGCGTTGGGAAAAGCATCAAATTCTGGATAAAGGTTGTTTTGTGTTAGGAGGCATGTGTTAGATGAGATATTTTCACGCAACTCAAATATGGTTTCCGATGTCATGTTGTCATGAAAATTGTAAATTGAAGGCAAAGTCTGTCCTGAAAAGCTATTGGAAATGCTTCCTCCTATCGGTGAATAATATCCTATTCCTGAAACGACCACAATTGCTGAAACCATTACACCTATGGCAACCGTTCTTCCTGCAACACGAAATAAGGATTTCTTATTACTCTGTCTTTTATTCATATTTGCAAGACCCACAAATGAAGCAGTGAATATGACTGGGGAAAGCATGGCAGTATACTGATATCCCGGATCAAAATATGGGTTATTCAGAGAGAAGAAAGCGAAAAGGAAATATGGTATTGAAGGCAGAAGAAGAAGCGGTGAAAATATTGCATAAAAACCTCCAAGTATTATGACGAATAGAAGAAAGACAAGTTTGGTTGACGAATATGTTTCAAGACTTTGCAGTGAATAAGAAATACGATATCTGATATTGAGGTAATTAAGCAGTGCGTGAATACTGGTGATATTTCCATACTGCGTTCCCCCATAAAAATCCCTAATATTAGTGGCAATAAGGAAATATTCCACCGAAACCAGAATCAACACAATATAAATTGATAATAGGATAGCTGTCTTTTTCAGGTCATTTCTCATTCTTGTAAATAGGCCATGCTTTGCATACCGGGAAATTCGCGTTGCAGCCATATATAATAAGAAAAAGAGGATAAATGATGCATGAAGAGATATCATGAAAGCAAGTGAAATTGCCTCTCCTACGGCCTTCTTTGTCACAAAAAAATACAGAGCCCATGAGTAGAAAAATGGCATAAGCGCCATCAGATGGAAATCAAATGCAATAGGGCCTATGGAATAAGGGGCAAGTTCATAACAGAGAATCAGCACGAAAACGTTTATGAATTTGGAATCTTTTCCAGCAATTTTCATATAGGTCAGATAAAGCGGAATGGCCGTGAAAGTAATTAACAGGCTTTGCAGAACAAGAAGCGTGGAGTTGTGTGGAAAGATCCAGAAAAATAATGCAAGGACATACATGAAAGGGGAAAAATGTGAGCCAAAAAAGCTTGTGTTTAGGAGAGTGGAGTAAAAAAAGTTTCCATCAAGGTAACCGTGCAATGATGCACTATAAATGCCCAGATCAAAACCTGTGGCGTTGAGTGTCAAATATTTATAAATTGAATAATATGAATAAATTGTGAAAAAGAATGTGGAAACAATAATGACCAGAATCAGTTTTTTCCGCGCATCAGCGCGTTTCATTTTGGAAAATTTCAACCACATATATAAAACAATGATTAGATGTTTTCCTGACCGCCCCGAAGGAGTATCTCTGCTGCCGGCCCCTTTTTTGTCTCCATGATTTTATCCGCATCCAAGGAGGCTTTTCCTACAGCAACGTATCTTCCATCTATTCCTCTTATGAAAACGGTATCCTCAGCCTTGATTCCCATATCCATTTCCACTATTCCCTGAGCAAAAAGTTTCGCACCGCCGAGTATTCTGGGAACCGCACCATTATCGATTGTAATGTTCTTGAATCCTGGTTTGATTGCGTCGAGAAGTTCAACCGTTGGATAAAAGTCAGGTGCTTCAAGGGCTATTGGAATTTTACTTATGTAGTATAATTTTTTCCCCTTTTTTTCCTCGACTTCAATCTGATTTTCCGTAATGAACGGTGCATCCAAGCCAATATCTCTCAATCTGCTGTAAAGTTCTTTCATTTCCTTCTTTGACACCACATGTCTGGACATCTTCATTTCACCATTGCAGACATACTGTTAAAATTTTCATCCAGACTTTCTTCAGGGCAATCTATAAGAAGTTTAATGCTGTCTTCCATTTTCTTCCCCTTATCCCGGACATCCTCACTGAATTTCCACTTGACCTGATCTCCCCCGTCATTTATGAGGTATAAGGCAAAAAGTATAGCTTCCTGTATGTCGCTTTTCTTTTTTGTTCTGTCACCAAGATTTATTGCCTCAGAGATCCCTCTTATTCTGGCCTCTGCGATTACCTCCTTCAAAAACTCAGAATCTGGTGACCATGGCTTCATATGGAGATTTTCCTTAATCTCGTCGTGCCTGAGTCTTCCTCTCATTGCCTGAATCTGTTCAAGAGGGTTTCCTTTCAATAAAGCGGCCTCAGATTTTTTCAGCCCGCCGGACAATCCGGATAGGATCTCAAATGAGTATTTTGGCCACAATATTTCAAGGAGTTTCCTTGAACTGGGCTCATCCATATATATTCCTCCAAAACGCTGAATAACGCCTGCGATAACCTCTGTAAGATCTGCATCAATTTCGTTCTTTTTTATAAACTCATTAACATTGTTAAATTCCGTTTCCCCTATGATCAGTGCCCCTGAATCAGTGGCGCTTTTGATTCTCTGCGAAGTGATCTTTTCAATAAAGTCTCTGTCTGATAAGGAACCTGCCAGATAACCATTAAATAACTCCTTTTCACCTCTGTTTTTCCATTTTTCAAGATAATCTGAAGCAAAGCTGAAATCTCTTGAAATATCAGCAGATATGAAATGTTTTGCAAGTAAGGCAACAGTGTTCTTTCTGGAACCTGAGTTAATTCTTATAGTAACCCCTGAAAAATGTCTCACGTCGATGTATTTTCCTTCACCGGTTATTTGAAGAACCGAATCTTTTTCCGTATATTCTATTCCATTTTCATTTAAAACATCCTTGAAAAAATCAATACCGGGGCCAACACCTTTGCATGATGCCGTATAATAATTCCTGCTAGTATATATCTTGATATTTCCGCGCTTCATAAGCTTTGAAAACGCAAGTGATCTCCAGAGTTCATTATCATAATTTTGTATTCCACCAAGAACTATTGGATCTGTGTCTCCCCGTTTTACATAATTCAGACTTCCCAGTGGAGTTTTTATCACCCCGGTTAAGGGAAGTTTTTCTGTTTCAAGGATTTTTTCGGTTTCTGAAAGCCCTCTCAAAAATTCATCGTTTGATCTTGCAAACTTATCAAAACTGCCTGATTTATGTGCCTTGTTAATTTTCTTTTTGTATTTCTCAAAAGGACAGGAAAATCCCTTTGTGTTACAGTCAGGAATTATCAATTCCGGATTTTCAAAAAGCTTTTTTATTTTAGCTACAAACTTTGCCTGGCTTTCTTTTGATTCGGCCTTCAGTCTCATTTCTTTCCCGATTCAAGAACTCGTATGGCTTCAGCTCTTACGGTTACCGGAATGGGAACCATTGATTCTATAAGCTGGACTGTTACCTCCTCCTTACCGGAATCAATTGACATGATTTTGGCCTTTTCTCCCTTGAACGGCCCATCGATTAATTCAACAAACGAACCAAGTTCAAGTCCAGTAACAGCTGGTTTTGGAATCAGGTAGTGGGCTATTTCCTCAATGTCTATGCTGCCTTCGGCCAGTCCTTTGAAGCCTCTTATTCCCCTTGAAATGTATGAAATTCTGTCAGGATGCATTGTTTCTACAAACAGATAACCTTTGACCTCATATGGAGACATAATTGCCATAATCTCTCTTGTTGCATCAGGATTTGTCGATAACCTTTCCTCCATATCTCTTGCATCTCTGTTATCCATATCTCTTGCAACCTGCAGTTCATTTCCTACGTTTGTTTTGACTACAATGATTGTGGGCTTTAACTTAAATTGAAAATTCCATCGCCCTGAGTTAATTCCATCCTCTGATGAAACTGATAATTTGATAAATATTGAATCCCCAAAGTAACCCCCCTTGGGAGTGCCAATTTCCACATTAACTTTCCTTGACTGATTTGAATCAAGCTCAATTTCCTTGCTTATTGTCTTTGCTTCCCTGGGTAATATGGGCTCCGCTAAATCTTTTCCCTCAATGATGCCTATTTCCCATTCAATAAGAGGATCCTTTTCCTTAATTTCTGGGGTGAGCGTTATTGTGAACTTTCTTTTTCCCTTTTGAATATTCTTAATTGTAATAGGTATAACTTCACGTATACCGCAACCTGTTTCCTTATTGATCTCCTGAATATCAATCCATTTAAATTCACTGGCAGAACTTTCCATTTGAAATCACATTTCCCTAATTAGGCCATATGGACATGAGAAGATAAATGAAGAAACCCATAAAACCCAGAAACAGAATACCTGCTCCTGTAATCAAAAGTACCTTAATGTACTCGCTTTCAGTTGGCTTCTTGGCAAGTTTGATTATTCTTGCATATTTTCCCTTTCCTATGTTGGAAAATCTCCGCTCAACCTTGTTCTGTACCTCTTCAAGTCTTTCTTCTATACCCATTAAATCTAACCTTCTAGAACATAATTAAATATAAGATAAAAAAAGTTTGGTAAGTGAAATGAATGTGCCTGTGGCCCGCCTTTCTATTGTGGAGG
>JAKATR010000013.1 GCA_021818675.1 Thermoplasmata archaeon
AATAAATTTAAGTTGTATTCGACTAAGGAATATGCCTAATTCTTTGCGAATAAAACTTTGCCAACCTCTTTGTTCCCTTGAAAATCCTTTTATTTTATCAACTGAGTTATTTTTGTTTGAAAAACCTTCGTCCAGTTTTCATTGTTAATTTCACTTCACTTCCTTTTTGATTTATAATGCTGTTTAATGATATATCCTACATAATTTTAACTGAAAATATTCTCGCAGAAACACAGATTATATAATCATGCAACCCAAATTCAACTGGAAAACCTATATTCTGTGATTGCACATAAATTGATTTGGGGGAGGACCAGAACAGCGAAGTTTGTGGGCAGTTCCATCAAAATGAAAATGGATCAAATTTTCTAATTCGTCATGTAATTTGATTCTGAATATATAAGTAATGGTATCGGGGCAGTTCACGCTGTTCCCTTGATTTACATCATCAACTCAGTAGGATCACGATTCAATAATGAAAATGAGATATACGTAAGAAGCAGATTGTGAAGAGATATATCAGGCATGGAAAAGTATTCCGGAATACGAGACCGACCTGTTACGATCTTCGATACATTAATTCTTTTAGTTCAAATAATATAAAAACCAGATATATGAAATTTGATAATAATCTCCTATTTAATCTGGCAATTAAAGGAACTTTGATAAATAATAACAAATCAAATAAGATTAATGAAAAGCGTCATATTCGGTATGAAGCAAAAGTATTACAGAAGCAACAATGGTCCATAATGGATGAAGCTTTTGAAATTATTATCTATCCCATAAACTAGAGTGTCCTTGTGAAATCAAATTTCATGAGTCAAATATCACTAAAAAACTACCAACTGTATAGTATAATAAACATAAACTATTAATTGATGTATAGTATACTATACGGCATGGTAACCACTGAAGACTTCAAATATGCTTTAACTATGTTACATAGTCATTCCCCCGAAGAGTTCATTAAGCGTGATATAAATATTGATCTGAATTCTAACAAGATAATTGCAATATCGGGAGCTAGAAGGACAGGCAAGACATATGTTATGTTTCAGTGCATTAATGACCTTGAGGAAAGAGGAGTTAAGAAAGACAATATTCTATACATCAATTTTGAAAATGAGAGATTGATTGGTCTTAATGCAAAGGACTTAGATCTTCTTCTTGTGGCACACAAGGAACTATTCAGCCCTAATGGAAAAATATACATTTTCTTAGATGAAATTCAGGTAGTGGAAAATTGGGATAAATGGGTAAGGAAAATATACGATACCGGGAACTACCAGATAATTTTAACAGGTTCATCATCAGAACTTTTAAGCAGTGAAATAGCAACATCGTTAGCTGGTAGAAATCTGACATATACAATTTATCCTCTCTCTTTTAATGAATACATTTCGGCAAAAGGGTTAAAAGTAGACAAAATGCTAAAATATTCAACTGACAGGGGAACTATACTTAAGGCTGTAAGAGCCTTTTTAGAGTATGGTTCATTTCCTGAAATAGCAGTTTTGGCTGATAACACGAGGAAACTTGAGATTCTGTCCTCATATTTCGATGCTATTTTCTTTAAGGATATTGTGAGGAGATACAGAATTAGGGAGATAAACGAGCTCAGGATATTTCTAAGGATTCTTTGCTCAAATTATGCCTCATATTTCAGTTCAGTAAAGACCCTGAATACTTTCAGAAGCATGGGATGGAATATCAACAGGGTTACCATATTAAATTTCCTGGAATATGCCAGCAATGTATTTCTGGTGCAAAAACTCGAGCAATACGAAAGGAGCACGAACAGACAGCTTTCATTGCATAAAAAGGTATACACAATTGACACAGGAATTTCTAGGCTTTTCTCCGATATTAACATGGGAAGAGCACTGGAAAACGCCGTTTTTCTGGAATTGCTGCGAAATAGAAATAAAGATATAAGTTACCTCAAATTGAAATCAGGGAAAAAAATAGATTTTGTTATTGGTGAGAGAACTAAGGAAATTATTCAGGTTTGTTATGATGTTTCTGATCCAGACACAAGGTCAAGAGAAGTTTCTGCACTATTGGAAGGGGCTAAGAATTTTGGTCTAAAGGCAGCTAAAATTATAACTTATGATTTTGAGGATGAAGAAATTATTGACGGAATTAAAATACAGTACATTCCATTCTGGATATGGGCTCTCAACGAGCTGAAATGATGTTGATGCAAGACAAAAGCATCGACCCTGTGGTAATTTGTATTTCTATTGCTTTTAAAATAAGCAATTGTTCACCCTCTTTGGACAGCCTATTTTATCTAAGTAAATTTGAGAATATATGCTTTACATCGACATATTAAGGATGCTTTCATTAATAAGTTCAGTATTAATAGAACTATCAGTCATTATTGTTGTACGCTTTTGCATCTAATTCCAAAATTTCTAAACATTTTCATATCTCTCTTGTCACGATCTCGAAATAGATAAACCCGTCTGGATTCTATGTTTCTATTCCTAAGCTCCATTTATAGAATGGAATGATCTTTATGCTTTTATCTGGTAAAGTTATAGGAGATTCCTCCATGGTTATTATGGTTCCTTTGTCCATGCTGAAGGTTAACATAGCTTCATGAATAGATTTGATCTCCCTTTGAAAATTTGACTCATTAAGTTCATAGCAAACTTGAATAATCTCCACAATCTTGTTGTTACTTGTTATGAGAAAATCAGCCTCCTCTTTACCCTGATAATAATAAATTTCTTTAAATTGGTCTTTTTCCTTCCTTCTCAGAAGTTCAATATACACCACATCCTCAAGCAGTTTCCCCAAGTCATCAGACGTTCTGAATAGGAGAGTAAAACCTATGTCCATAATGTAAACTTTTTTTCTGGATTGAGTCCTGACTTTGAAGCCTTTTGAATATTTGTAGTTTAGAGATATAAAAAATACATTTTCGGCGTATTCTAAAATCTTACTGATAGTATTCTTTCCTATTTCCATACCAATGGATTTCATAAAATTGTAGAGATTTGAAACACTGAAGTTAGTTGAATAGGAATTCATTATGTAAGATAAAACAATCTTCAATTGTCCTATATCATTAATGTGGTACCTTTCTGCAATATCTCTGAATATTATGGATTCGTAATATGATGATAGTATTCTCTTCTTTGAATCAGAATTGTTTGTTTGTACTATTTCTGGAAATCCTCCATAGATTATGAATTCATTGGCATATTCTTTAATTGACGCTAGATTTCGGTAAAAGACCTTTCCTTCAGGAACTATACCTTTGGACCGAACCATCTCCGAAAAGGAGAAGGGATAAGTCATATATGTTATATTTCTTCCGGCCATTAAGGTAGATATTTCTGAACTGAGCAGCTTAGAAGAAGAACCTGTTAGAAAAAGTTTGTAATTATTGGATTCATGCAATCTTCTAATTGCCTTTTCCCAATGTTCAACAACCTGAATTTCGTCCAGAAATAGACATATTTTTTCTTTTTGATTTGGGTGAAATAAAGCTACATACGAGTCAAGCAGGAGATCAAAGTCGGTTGATTGAAAATTAAGTAACCTCTCATCCTCAAAATTGATATAAAGAATATTTCTTTTAGATACGCCTTCCGTTAAGAGTTGTTTCATTATATTATAAAGTTCGTAGGTTTTCCCACTTCTCCTGATTCCCGCTAGAATGATGATCTTATTAAGAGATAGATCCACGTCGATGTCACGTTTCAGAGTGTGAGGCAATTTGTCAATATCAAATTCTGACAAATACCTTTTAAGATGCTCGGGTTTAATCATTTGTATCTACATTGATACATAAGTATAATGAATTTGTTTTATAATTAATACAAAAAACTAGTGACCCCCCGGTGTATTTCATCGCTTGGAATCAAGGTTTTCCCGAATATATATAATTAAGGCTGCTTCATTAGAACGAAATGGCATATGTAATTGGCTGTGGATTTTCATGATTTTTCTTCTTTATTAACAAGGGGAAGAGAATTATAAAAGCCCAAACTTTGAAATTGAACCATCTCATGTAATTATACAATTTATGAAAACACCGCATTCACCGTTACCGTATCCATGGAGGTATTGCTTTCCACTCCGCAGGAAGATTTCTTTCACAAGACGTGGTGGAAACTTTGTGGATATATTGTTCAGAGATACTCAAATTTGGATAATTCAATCAATTGACATATTAGTCCTACGGTGAATTTTTGTTATATCATGCAAAAATAGCAAGTTATAATTTATATAACTATAAAAGTATTTCAAGGCATTACACTCAAAAAAGTTTAAAGACATGGGATAGAGCAGATTCAACATCAAAGCTAAAAAATCTTTCAAATTTCAACCTTTTTACAGACCTGAATATTTCTCCAGATGTATACTATAAATTAGCTTAGGAAGCTTGGACTACCTTTTCTGTTATGCTCCTACATACCATCCTTTCTCAGGATAACTTCTCAAATAAATTATCCTAATTGAGGATAACTTATATACTTAATTTCTATCATTTATTATGTTCGAAAGACAGTATCTGGTAAAAGCAGTATCAGAATGGCAGTTATATGATCTTCCGGAAACAATTGGAAGAAATATCACCATACCTCTGGGTCTGGATCTTATCGTTTCAATAATTGGACCTAGAAGAGCTGGAAAAACCTTCCTGATGTATGATACAATCAAAAGGTTGATGATTAAAATTCCCAAGAGTAATATTCTTTACGTGAATTTTGAAAACGAATATCTTACGGGTATGAAAGCAAAAGACTTGGATGATCTTATTTCTGTTTTTCTTGAACTATCAGTACCATCGGAAAAGTATCCATTATATCTGTTTCTTGATGAGATACAGGCCATAGAGGGATGGAATAAATGGTTAAATAGGGTATATGAATCTAAAAAATACCGAATCTTTATTTCCGGCTCCTCCTCAAAACTTCTATCAAGAGAACTTGCAACAGAACTACGCGGTAGGGCACTTGATTTTACAGTTCTTCCGTTCAGTTTCTTTGAGTTTATGTCATACAAATCATCAATCCCGCCTAACACAAAAGCACTTCTTATGAGCAGTGAAAGAGGAAGAGTTCTCGCAGATCTCAATGAATACATGATCCACGGAGGATATCCGGAAGTAGTACGGATGAGTGAATTCAAGGAGAAATTACTCCACTCATATATAGATACAATGATAATAAAAGATGTTGGTGAAAGATTTCATATTGAACCTTCAGTACTGGGCATCTTCGTAAATTACTGCATTAAGTCATTTTCAAATCAGATTTCTGGCACAAAGATTTATAACTATCTAAAAACAATGAACTTCCCGGTTGGTCATGATTTTCCACTGAAATTATTAAATCAATTCTCAGAGGTGTTTTTTATTTTTACAATAGAAATATTATCAAATTCTTTCAAAAAAAGTTCTCAGTATCCGAAGAAGTTATATATTGTGGATACAGGACTAATAAATGAGATGAACAGGAACTTTGATAAAGGAAAGCTTATGGAAAATATTGTTTTCATGGAACTATACAGAAGATTGGAAGGCAGCAGTTTAAGGGTAAATTACTGGAAAGAGTATGGAAAGGCAGAGGGCATGGAGGTCGATTTTGTCATAAATTCATTTTCAGGGGTAGTGGAATTAATCAATGTAACTTACGCAAGTTCAGCAAATGAGCTCAGAGAAAGGGAGATGAAATCTTTACTGAAAGCCTCGAGAGAGCTTCACTGTAAGAAATTAACAATCATAACATGGGACTACTGGGAAGAGGGTGAAATAAATTATATTCCTTTATGGTACTGGTTGCTAAATAGTAGAGATTTTGAGGTTAATTAATTTCCAAATCAATATTTATGAAATTGAAGAAATTATCTGGTTAGTGATCATTGAAATCAATGAGCGATTCACCTTATTATGGCTTGAGAAAAGGTCTATCGATTCTTTGAAAGAAACGATGAGATTTACATTTAACATGGGAAGAGTTCGAGTTACTTTGGGTAAGGTTCACTTAAAATGCATGGTGTAAATTCACTTCAGATAGCGAGCGTGAATGGATCTCGATGCGTTGAGTTAATGACATTAATTCATGCATCTCAGTTTACATTATACTGAACAGAACATGGAATCATCTAGACGGCAATTCCATGGGCGGAAAGAATAGGAAGATCCTACCTTTGCTTTGCAATCAGATCCATAAAGATGCTGAATATTGACATACATAATTTCTCAGACATCATGAAATTAGCTTAGAAGCGAGCATTGAACATCCGACAATATACATTAAAGAGAGGAAGAGCAAAAAAGGACTATTTGTCATTCATCTTCGTTACAGTTAAGAAATCAAAAATTGTGGGACATAAAATATATCACTATTACAAGAAACATGAAGACCAATCTTGAAAAGTTAATGAATCACTGAGTTGTATCCACCATCTTCACAGTAAAAATTCAGCTATAGTAATAATAATATATTTCAGGGTAGCTTTGGGACAAAATTATTCTTGGAACTGTCTTAACTTTTCTTCGTCTTCAGGGGTTAATTTCACTTCCCTCACATGGCACGTGAGGGAATAGTCACCCAGGAAATCCAGAACCTTGTCTCGGTCG
>JAKATR010000054.1 GCA_021818675.1 Thermoplasmata archaeon
ATTGAAGTTTTAATGGGATTAGCTTCCGCAGTCTCAGGATTCATATCAGAAGATTCCATAAAAGGAATATTGATAAAGTCAAAAGGTAAAGACTTTTCAGTGGGCTATGACGGCTCGTGCAAAAGACTAAGAGATAATTCATGGCTTTTAACCGTATATGATACTTCATCAGCAATTTATAGCATGATTCGCAGTTCTGGCAAGCCATTCTTCGTTTCGGTTCATGGGAAATGTCTGGGTCTAGGAATGGAACTAGCTCTTGCAAATGATTTTATGCATGTAAGTCAAGATGCTAAAATAGGTTTTCCGGATTATGAATTCGGGATTCCGTCACTGATGATCCCTCCATTCATAATGGAAGACAGGATCGGCAAGGGAGTGATATACAGAAATATCCTGACTTCCAGAATATTGAATGGTGAAGAGGCATTTAAATTGGGAATCGCAGATGCCATTGAGCAGGATTCTTATGATCCAGTCAAGTGGGTCAGAAGTGTTATGGATGGATTAAATCTCCAGATATTCTCTATCGCAAAGATCCAAAAATTCCCGGATCCATCAATAATGAGAGAGTATAGATCCTTCATAAAGAGCTACGATACTTCAGTGGTACGTATTAAGGAACTTGAATCAAAACGATTATTAATTTGACGGTGGAACATCTATTACATCCTTATCCTTCTTCTCAAATTTTCTTGAAATATATGCACCAACAAAGTATAGAAGGATTATTGGAATAGCAAGTAGCATCATGGTAAATCCAATCATGCCTGGGGAAAAGATAACTCCAAATATAAGAGCGCCAACAACGGCATATCTCCAGTTTTTGAACCAGTAGTCCGAAGGTACAAGTCCGGCTCTGGTTACACCAATCATTACTATGGGAGTTTCAAACGCCATTCCAAAAGTCAGGACATATATAAGGAAAAACGAAACAAAGCTGGTTATGCTCATAGTAGGTTGAGCGCCCAGCCCGGAGTCATAGTAATACAGTATTGTAAACACATCTGGTGCCACATAATAAAGGCCTATAAATGATCCAAAAATGAACAGAAGGATCGCAGGTATCAATGCCTGCTTCAACGCAGCCTTTTCATTTGCCTTCAAAGCGGGTCCTACAAAGGTTGAAAGCTGATACGTTATCCACGGGGAACTGAAAATGAGTGTCAGAAATAAACAGGAATAGAGATCTGCAACAACTCCATCTGTGGAATTTATTAAAATCAGGGTAAATTCCTTATGAATAAGATGATATCTTATTGCTCCAAAAAGCTGGTCACCCATATTGTAATAGGGTGAAGGATATATAAATGGTATATTATAACCATAAATTACAATTGGTTGCTCCTTAAAAAAAAAGAACAGAAGGAAGAATACAAAGAAAACTTTCAATATATTAATTAAAACTTTTCTGAGTTCTTCCACATTTGAAGTTATGAGCCTTAAGGGGCTCTCTTCCATTAATTACCACTCTTTAGCTTCTCAGCTACCTCAATTCTAATCTGGCTTATATCCTTGTTTTCTGTTGATATTCCGAGAGTTTTGGCAAAGTTTGTAACATCGGCTTCTTTTGGTTCGGGTGCGGTTCCATTAACATAGCTTTTGATCTCTTTTTCTATTTCTGCCTGTCCTCTCTTGAATTCCCCAGTAGCTCTTCCCAGATTTCTGGAGAACTCCGGTATTTTTTTTGCACTACCGAAAAGCATGAGTATTACAATACCTACTATGAGCCATTCCCACAGTGATTCAATCATACATAAGAATTGAAAGAGTATATTTAATCATTTTGAATTGATTTCTTCAAAACAGTTGCAACGTGCATTTCATTTCTCTACTCACATTTAATCAATAAATAAGTAATAGAAAGTCACCAGGTGGAAAAGAACTATTTTTATTATTTGAAGAAAATAAATTATTGGCTAATTTTATTTACATCAATTTCAACTTCATATCCCGCATTTCTGAGATCTGAAAGGGGTTTTTCGCAGGCATTCATAATTTGTCCAGGAATTTCGCTGAAGGAGAATGAAATAACTTTTTTATTGGAATTGATTATGACAAAGCCCAATGTGCGGTCCGATGGCATTATTTCATCTGCTCTGGCGAATTCTTCAATGAATTCATTCATACTGTCCTGGATCAGGGGGGAATTTATCACATCCTTAAAAAGCTCAAGTGATGCTGGCAATGAATCTATGACTACACATATGGTTGAGGGATGGTATCCCTGAAACGTTATATTGTACATCGCGCAATCAGTCATTTTTTATGCCTTTACTCTCTGGAGATACCATCTCTCTGCGCCTTCCTTCTCTCTTTCAAGTGCAGAGGCAAGTGTCGTTGGAGCCCCTTTAACTCCACCATCTCCTTCCTTCCAGTTAACCGGAGTAGCCAGTTTTCTGTCCCAGTTAAACTTAAAGGCTTTGATGACTCTTATTATCTCGTCCAGGTTTCTTCCCACCTCTGCGGGATAATATACCATCCATCTAACTTTCTGATCCGGGTCAATGAGAAAAACTCCTCTTACTGTCATTCCCCCCTTTTCATCCATCATATTGAATAGTCTTGCCACTTCAAGCTGAGTATCAGCTATAACTGGAAAAGGAACGGTTATACCATATTTCTCCTTTATATCCTTCAGCCAGGCAATATGGCTGTATATACTGTCAATGCTTAATCCCAGAAGCTGTACTCCGAGGGCATTAAATTCATCATATCGCTGTGCGAAAGCCATGAATTCGGTTGTGCACACCGGGGTAAAGTCCGCTGGGTGTGAAAACAATAAAACCCATTTCCCCTTGAATTGCGAAAGTGTTATCGGTCCGGCAGTTGTGTTTGCACTAAAATCTGGCGCTTTTTCTCCTAAATATACTGGCATTATATCACCATATGGTAATCGTTTACTAATTTATTAATAAAACTGTTATGAGCCATATTTGCACACTATGGAATATTTAAATAATCTAACAGAAACTGTATGATAAAGTGAATAGCAAATTGGAAATTATTAACTTGGTCTGAGCTATTAGGCTTAATCGTGAGAAATGAGATTAGGTTTTTGAAATATCCGGGCACAAAAATTACCCTGATTAAGGATATTCAAAAGGAATTTGTAAATTCGGGAAAGAAAAGATTCATTGATGTATTTGGTGGTTCAGGTTCAGTATCACTTAATATAAACGCAGAGGAAATAATATATAATGACATTGATTCTGATTTGGTCTCTATTTTTAAGGCAGTGAAACTACATCCAGAGGAATTCTATTCTGAGATGTGTGTCATGACAGATTCAGAATCAGATTTTGCAGCTTATGGATCGCATCCTGTAAACTGGAAAAACAAAAAAGTAAGAGATGCAGGTATATTGTTCTATAACTTTACAACGGGTTTTGGGGGAAAAGGAGAAACCTATTCCACCAGGGAAAGAGGTGCTTACCAGTACACGGTAAAAATTATGCAAAGTTATAGTAAGATAGCTAAAAAAATTAAGGAGTTCAACATCGAAAACCTCGACTTCAGGGAAATTATTGCGAAATATGACGATTATGATTCGTTTTTTTACATTGATCCACCATATCCGGGAAGAAACTGGTATAATTTTTCATTCAGCATTGATGACATGAAAGATTTAAAAAAGGTTCTCAACAAAATAAAAGGTATCTATCTGATGAATTTTAACAGCGAGGATCCTATACCCAAGGAAATATTCGGGAATCCACAATATACAATCAAGTATGAAAACCAGAATGCTATTCCTGATCAGGAATACAGATATTATGCATATTATACTAACTCGAAAAAGAAATCAACCTGAAATAAAAAATATTGTAATTAAAAAATAGGAAATTGTCAGATCAGTGGTATGATGGATCATCATTATAGTTATGGAATGTGGGATAATAGGTATCATCGCGTTGTGAAAGCGTATTCTCAGAAGACATCGCTACCCCAAGATTTCCATAGGTCTTATTGATCTTCTCTTCCACTGGCAAATATGTCTTCAAAGCTTCAAGAACATCCTCAACCTCTGTGAGTTTACTTTCCCTCGAGACCGCCAGATCTCCGGAAGCCCTTATAAGCCCGCCAAGCTCTCTTAATCGCAGAGTCAATGCGTTCTCTCTGTGGTCTATAATTTTAGCCCTCCTCTTTCCTTCCTCAACAATTAGATTTGCCGCTTCAATAGCCATATGGGGAATTTTCCCATCGGAATTAATCTCCTGAGCTATGAACTGGAGGTATTTCAGTCTGTTTTCAGGGGTATCCGGGATTGAAACCTCCATTAGAATTTCATATCCGCTTCCAACTATTCTTGATCTCAGTGGGCTGAGAATATATTTTAAATCCTGCATATTGCATGCTGCCACTAGTATGAAATTTGCAGGAACATTATCGACCCTGACACTTGCACCCGCGCTCTGGGGGTTCCTTCCTGTTATGGGAAATTTTCTCTCCTGCATGGCGGTTAGTATGGATCTTTGCAATTCTCCAAGGTGGGTAATTTCATCAACAAAAAGTATTCCTTCATGAGCTTCGTGAACAGATCCGGCGATCACTCGTTCAAAGGGCATTGTACCAAGTTGCGGATGTCCGCCGTAAGGATCGTGCCGTACATCGCCAAGTAGTTCAGTCTCGCTGGCCCCTGTTGCAAGAATGAACGTGTTACGGTTCAATGGAATTATGACTTTGCTTGGACTCCTTTTATCCATCTTTCTTCTTTTTTCAAGGGTTCTCTCATCAAGAATCCTGATCTTGTCATTTGCTCTTTCGTATACAATAACCTCTTCATGATCTCCATTTTTCCTTGTTGATGTGACCTTTTCCGGACTGCTTTGTACCCCGAATGCAGCCCCTATAACATTAAAAACATCTCCAAAAGGACCCTGTCCCGTGGAACTTGTCTTTTGCTGGTTACAGCTTGGACATATGCTCTCATTATATGATGAAAGAAAACCGCACTTAGTGCATCTGAATCCCAATCTCTCTGAGATTTCAAAAGAGACATTTTCCGGGTCAATAAGAATACCCTCTGCTGCGTTTAATTCTTCTTTCTCCTGCTCAATCTGCGTTGCCGTTTTGATCTCTATAAATGGTCTCTCCGGATATTCAGGATTATGAAGTACTCTAACCTCCTCCTTCGGTCGTTCAATAAAAAAGGACATGGCCTGAGCAATCATAGATTTCCCAACTCCGGGAGGACCCACCAGAAGGAGATGTCTCCTTTGTCTGGCGGCGATTCTCGCGATCCTTACTGCATCATCCTGACCAATCACTCTTTCCAGAGGATTGGAAGGGATTTTCAACTGGGAAGTATCGGATATGCTTCCAAAATCTGCATTTATGAAGTATGATCCCATGCTACTACCCTCAATTCCTGTGGCTTCTTTGTTATATTTCCTATCTTAACACCATAAATGTTCTTGATGCCGGATTTATAAGCAATATCCACAAGCCTTTGAGAAATAACGCCTCCTGTTATTATGGAATGCGCTCCTGAAACAGTTTCTATTTTATCTACTGCTTCGGCGACTGGAAAAGAGCCAAGGGTTTTTCCTTCTTCATCGTAGATTTCAGTTATTTTTTCCTCTGTTAAACTCGTAAGCCTTTTTTGTATGCTTCTTGGGTCGTTGAAACGTAGAACACCTTCATCCTCTTCAACTATGTCTTCAGTTTCTGGTTCTACTTCAGCAGCGGTTACCTCGATCTCTGGCTTTTGTACTTTTTCCTGAGGTTTGTGTTCCTTTTTAAATTCCTTCCTTTCCGGAGCATTCTTCATTGCCTCAGCGTTCTTCTTCTCGGAGGTGTTGTTTCTCTCATTCACTGCTTTTAATTCCTCTGTCATACCCCTCATTGAAAGGTATTGCTCAACAGGGGTTTTGTAACGGAGAGCCTTTACGATCTGTTTATACGTTAACTCTTCAACTTCAGTTCCTGGAGGCGCTCTTGCAACAAAATCTACCTCTGCAACCTGCAACATCTCCTTAAGTATGAGGTCTCCTCCACGGTCTCCGTCAAGGAATACCGTCACGGTTCTCTCCCTGGATAATTTTTGCACAGTCTTGGGAATGCTTGTTCCCTGAACAGCTATAGTGTTTTTTATTCCGTATCTAAGAAGGTTAATGATATCACTTCGGCCTTCAACGACTATTATGGAATCTGAATCCTTTACTGCAGGTCCTGCAGGCAAGTGGTCTTCTCCATATGTTATAATTTCTGCTTTTTCTACCCCTTCCCTTACGGTTGCAATTATGCTTTCACTGACACTCTTTCCACTATCGGTCATCTTTTTGTAAAGCTGTTCTGCTCTTTCAATAACCTTCTTTCTCTTTTCCTGCCTAACATCCTCCAGTGTTTCTACCTCAACTTTAGCCTTGCATGGGCCAATTCTATCGATTGTTTCCAGCGCTGCGGCCAGTATAGAACTTTCCACTTGGTCTAACCCTGAAGGTATTAGTGCATAACCTTCTGTTCTTCCTTTTTTACTATCAATTTCTACTTCAATTCTTCCTATCTTTCCGCCTTTCTGAAGGTCCCTGAGGTCTAACTCATCACCGAGTAATCCCTCTG
>JAKATR010000019.1 GCA_021818675.1 Thermoplasmata archaeon
AAAAGCTCAACCCTGAAAGAATGCTGTTCCAGCCGATATTTGATTTGATCCATATTAAGCACATCTGGTAAACGTAGCCTATTGCTTCATTAGCTTTATTTCAGCACATTCTGATGTATCATTTAAATAAATGCAATGGGAAACCCTTTGATGAATAAGCAATACAGAAGATTATATTTTTAACACGTCTCTTCCTTAGTGTACGTTTGGATAGAAATTCCGAAATATTGTAAAGTTCAGTAATACAAAATATTCCTTAGAATTAACCAAATCTAACAAGAAAAAATCAGAAGAATGATAATAATATCTTTTACAAGCTAAAAGTTCATACAAGCAGATTTTCCATGATATAACCATATTTTATCATGCAAGTTCATATCTTATTTGAAGTAAAGCATCTGGAACTCATGGTTTCTGTATGTTATCAATATAACCATTGATTATCTCATCTGATAACAAATTACCACGCAAATCAGCCCTTGCTGTTATGCAAATCTTACAGGCAAGCCGCCTTGCTCTTTTACCGGTTCTTCCATCCGGTGCACCTGCAACCAGACTGTGTTTATATATAACTCCATGTTTTGGCGGATCTGTCCCCTTAGAAAGATGCTGGAAAAGTGCTTTTTCAGCTCCTGTAAGTTGAATTGCTGATGCCGATGAAAGTGCAAGTCTTTGAAGGCTTCCCGCTCTTGCAAGAAGTTCAGATGCAAGGTTTGGTCCTATGAGTCTTGAAGTGTTTGGCATAATACGGGTTATTGATTCTGCAAGTAGCCTTTCCAATTCTTTCTTTGTGTCTATAAGCCTCTTTCCCTCATTTCCAATGATGTGCATGGCTGAAGGATTAAACGTTGATTCTCCTTCTGCGATGTCTTCAAATAACTCATTCATTGTGTTAGCATCCTGTAAATCTTTGGTGAAAATTGCAAAACCAGAAGCTCTTTCATAATATAGATTAATGATCTCATCAATTGAGTTCAACGCCTGAACCAGTTTCACCACGAATCGATCCTCACCAAGCTCTTCTTTCAGTCTGATTTTACCAAATTCAATCATTGCTTTCCTGAGATCAGGTTTAATCCCTGTATTTCCTGTCTCAGGAATTGTGCCTTTCCTCAGTTTTTGAAATATATCCAGATAATCGTTTTCAATATTCCTGAAATACCTGACACTTCCATCCTTATCCCATATGCCAAACCATTTGGTTTCACCCCTATCTTGACTCATTCTTCCTTCCCTTCCCTCGAGGTCTCTTAGAACCGTATGAGCCAGGAGTGCCGGAGCCATACGCATTATCTCTAAATGGCCTGTCTTTTACTTCCCCGGAGCGGTATGATGATTGACGATCTCTGTTTCCAAAACCAGATTTCGAGTTTTCCCTTCCTGATTTATTTTCTCTTTTCTCATATGGCCTGCCACCCTGATTTCGGTTATAATTTCCCTTATTGAAGGACTGATATTTTTCTTTCCCCCCTTCACGACCTCTTTGCCATGAGGGTCTTTCATTTCTTTGACCATTCTTCCTGCCTTCCGAACTCTTATTTCTTTCAAACCGTTGATCCTTTTCGGGTTCCTGAGTTCTCCTTGGAAATGGCTCCGAGGGAAAGGTTCTTACATTTTCTTTATCGTTTCCGCTTGAATTTGTTTTTCTGTCACCGCTGGACCTGTCATTTGTCTTTTCTCTCTTGCCCTGATCTCTGGAAATGAAACTTCTTTTTCCAGAAGTCCGGTCATCTCTCCTTTTAAAAGGCGGCCTGAAAGATTCTGAATTTTTTTCTCTTCCATATCTTTCAGGTTTTTCTTCTGATGTTTGCTTACTGTACTTCCCCTTTCCTTTGAAAGGGATATCCGATCTTTTAACAAATGATTTCTCCTTAGAAACTGCTTCAGACCTTCTGAAATCTGAGGGTATAGCCGTTCTAAATCTCACTTCTGATTCAACTTGTCCAACTTCAGGATTATGAGGATTTTGTTGAAAAGCGGGTCTCTTTGATTTATCAGTTAAATTGACAGCGGGATTATCATGAATTTTGTTAACATTATCCTCCACGGGATCAACCATTATCCGGTCAAAATCAACAACTTTCAGGTCGGTGATATCCATAAAATTTGCCAGCATGATTCCCGTACCAAGAAATTTGCCTGACTCAGATGAAACCATGACTCTGTCGCCCTTCATAGGTTCTCCGATTATCTTCCTTATTCCGCCGGGATAGAGATCTGAACCCTTGGATATGTTATGTATGGTGCTGTCTTTCACAACTATTTTAGCTTTCTCCTTGAATAAGAATGTTGGATCATGAAACATCCCCTTTAACAGATTGGGTTTTCCATTTCTTGATAATTCAACAGCATCTGAAAGGTCCTGAAGAGTGACCAGCTGATCCTCATAAAAAACACCTGTTTTTGTTCTGCGAAGTTCAGTCATGTTTCCGCCTGTTCCAAGCACATAACCGATGTCTACACAGAGTGTTCTGATATATGTTCCTGATTCACATTTTACCCTGAAGAGAACATCTCTGTCTTTTACTTCCAGAAGTTCTAATTCGTATATTTTTCTTGTTCGCAACCTTCTGGCAACTGCGGATCTCATAGGTGGCAACTGAATAATGTCGCCTGTGAATTCTCTGAAAACCTCTTCCAGTCTTGTTCTTTCCACATCTCCATGCAGCTTCATAATGCCAACGTATTCCTTTGCCTGCTCATGCGCTATATCAATGAGCCTTGTGGCCTTGCCCAGCGCCATCGCCAGAACTCCTGTTGCCTGTGGATCCAGTGTTCCCACATGGCCCACCTTCGCTATGCCTGTAATTTCTCTGACCCAGTAATCTATCTGGTGGCTTGTGGGTCCTTTTGGTTTATCAATAACAATAAAACCACCGTCTTCATCCATTGGAAATGACCATGTCATAAATTCTCCTTGCTGCCTCTTGTGCAGTTATGTTATCCGTATCCATAACAAGATCATATATTCTCTTATCGGTAAAATCAATATTAAAGAAATCCCGAAACCTTTTAATCTCTGATTCTTCTCTTTCAAGGAGAAGATTCCTTGTTTCATTGGGAGTATCCCGTTTCTTGACTCTTCTCACTCTTTCATCAATATTTGCGTCCAAAAATACTCTGAATGCAGGTATGTTGGCCCTGTATGATAGCCAGCCTGTCAACCTTGACTCCACTATTATATTTTCATTATCTCTGATAAATGATTCAATCTGATCATTCAACTGCTTATCATATTCAGAATCATTTTCCAGGAACCGGTTAAATTCCTCAACTGTCATTCCATGTTCCTGCGCTGCTTTCCTGAAGAAATAGCCACCTGAATACACTCTAAAACCGGTAAGGTTCCCTAATAATTCTGCGACGGTTGACTTTCCGCTCCCTATGGTTCCGCTGATTGTAATTCTCATTAGAAGCCTTGCAATTCCCTTTTCTCAATTTCTCTAGCCTTGTATGTGAAATCAATGAATTTAATCAGCATTGTTATGAAATACCCGATTACAAGATTGGAAACAAAGTACAGGAAAACCCAATATGGCATAGGACCAAGGAAAGATCCCAGCAAAGGTACGGTTGGATTCCATGGTGTTGAAATGTATGCATAATTCATTGCGTAAACAAATACGAAGAGCCATACAAAAATTAGAATTGTAAAGAACGATAAAAACATAAGAGGTTTAGTGTTATTCATCTGAACAACCTGCTGTTCCATGGTCATTTCTGTCCTGAGTTTCTGAAGCTTTTTTACTTTGTCCTGATCATTTTCACGATATGCTTTTCTCAGTGCCTCTGAAAATGCTCTGGTTCTTGCCTGTGCCTTTCCCATCTTAAGCCAGTCGGTGAAAATATATCTTGGTACGGCCGTAACCACACCAATAATAATACCTGCCAGCACCAGGGTAATAACAGGAAAATCGAAATTAAAACCAATGCTTGGATCAAGGACGGTTCCCAAAGCAGATCCTATTGCTTCTCTTAAAGGAGCAAGATAGATAACGACCATACTGAATATAAAAATTCCAAAATACAGCATTTGAGTCTGCGTAAGAGATTTCATCATCTCCTTCTGTCTTTGCGCTTGTAAATCATCGGTCATTTTACATCAGTTTCCTTATTATTTCATTGGCAGCAACCTCAGGTGCTCCCTGTACATTGTTCACGAAATTGACAGTTGCGGCGGTATATACTGCATATACAGCTGCGAAATACCTGTTCAATTCCTGATGAACCTTAATGTCCTCTTCGGAGTCATCGTCCCTGAATCTCGTTGTGTCTGCGTTCCTCCTTTTTTTGATTTCCCTGTAGTCTGATTCTATTATGAAATAAGAAGATATCTTTAATTCCCGAAGAACCCATTCCGGAAGTCCGGGAATGTATCCCTTGGGCGACTTGATTGCCATGTGTGTATCAACAATGACATCGTCCATCTGTCCTATGGCGCTGGACGCTTTCTTCTGAAGATTTATCTGTGTGTCCACGTTGAGTTTTCTCAGTTCATCACGATGCGCTATGAGACCGATTTCCTTTGCCATTTCATACATTAATGTGCCATAGTTGATTACATCATAGTTGGTACCCTTTTCAACCAGTTCAAGGATAGTGGATTTACCAACTCCTGCAACTCCGGATATAACTACCCTCATTTTTATGCCCCAGCAAAGAACTGCCTGATTATTGGATGCATTTCCATAATTTGCTCACGCCCTATTGCCTCATACGTCTGAATCACGATACCTACGGCTAACAGGAGACCCGTACCACTGGTTTGACCCACAGTCCCTATGAGATCAGCACCCGCGGCAAGCAGACCCACAATTGCTCCGCTGAATATTGTTATAACAGGGATATATTTCTGAAGCACCTTTTCCAGAACCTTTGGATCTCTCCTGAAACCGGGAATCTGCATTCCCTGGGCCATAATCTGTTTGGCTACAGATGCTGCACCCATATTTGTGGTTTCAATCCAGAACTTCGCAAAGATTGTACTTGCAACGATCATGAATCCGAGAAATACGATTACGTGGACTCCTTCCTCCCAGGCTGCATGATTGAACAGAACCTGCGTCTGATACTGCGCAGGTGATACCATTGGCATGAGCCAGTCAGTCAGTCCATTCGGCGTGAACAGATAATATGCCAAACCTCCGGTTGGCGTTGTATAGGATACACCTGAGGCAGTTGCCTGTGCAGATGTGAGATATGATCCCAGCAGTGCATTATGCCCAAGTAATGGTATATGACTCAATACTGGACTACTCCAGAATAGCAAGGTCCACATAGACACGTTAGCAAGGAGGGCCGTAGCTAATATGACCGGTATATTAGAAGCATACAGCAACTGTAGAGGATATTTTCCCCTGGCACCTCTAACCCGTTCATGTGATATTGGCAACTCCACTTTGCTGCTCTGGAAGAATGCAACAAGGAAGAATATTATCAATGTTCCAATAAGTGCGATTACAGGATTTGGGCTTCCTAAGAACAGAGCACCTAATCCCTGTCCCTGCATGAACGATGCTGTTCCGTATATGGCAACATAGAAAATATGCGGAATAGTTCCTGCTGGGGGATTGATGAGTGAAAGTGGACCAGGGTTTGCAGGATTCCAGTTGAATGTTCCTGTAATTAACTGCTGTGATACCCCTGCCGCAATGAACAGCGAAATTCCTGAACCAATACCATATTTGGATACAACCTCATCCATTAAGAATACCAGATATGAACCAAAGAACAGCTGGATGATGATAATTGCCTTGGACAGGAAATCCCCATATCCCGGTGCAAACGTATTCATTGATGTAACAAGAGCTGCATCTGGGACAAGATAACCGAATGCCTGTGGAATCGCTTCCACAAATATCATCACTATTACGAGTATTTTTTGTACTCCCTGATATAGAGCCTTATCGTCAGAATTCGTAAGATCAAGGTTGAAAATCTTAGCACCTGCAAAAAGCTGCATTACTATGGATGCCGTAACAATAGGCCCAATTCCAAGATCCATTAACGAACCCTGGGCTCCAGCAAATATGGCCCTGAACGATGCAAAAACATCAATTGTCTGGGACTGGTTTAAACCATATATATAGATATTTGTAAGAACGAAATAAAGGATTACGATTAATAGGGTCCAAATGAGCTTGTGCTTAAACTGAACATGCCCCTTAGCCTTCTTCACAGCAGGCAGTTTAGCAGCAAGATTTTCAAGACCATAAAGTTTGCTCTTCTTCGGACCTGCATAACTGACCACGAGATAAAGCATCCCGAATACTGGAAACAGTATCAGGCCCGTTATGAGTAAGCTTAACGGTGACAGATCACCAAAATACCAGAACATAACCATGGTCAGTGCAAAGACCACAATTACTGGTACAACTGTGCGCTTATTCCTCTGTATTACCTTGCTCATCTATTTCTACCGTAATACCCAAAGCATTAAGCTTGTTTATGCTCTTTTCGGTTGCCTTCTTCACTATTATAGTAGATGGTATGTTGAATTCACCTGTT
>JAKATR010000075.1 GCA_021818675.1 Thermoplasmata archaeon
GCGCACCCATTGATAAATTTAACAAGATCGTCGTGACCAGCATGTGCAGACATGTCAAAAAATTCAACCTTCATTTTAGGTCTCACCTGTGCCCCGGCAATGTTTAATGTACCAGTCTCCATTAACTGTCTTCCATTGGTTCCTTCAACCTGATATCCTGTCATGAATATGGCGCTTTTCTTATTATCAAGAAGTTTCTCAATATATCCAAGAGCAGGTCCGCCATCTAACATACCTGAAGTGGATATAATTATATCATTTTCAAGTGCGGTTTCCCTCATATTTCTTCCTTTTATTTCATTAACATTGGAAAGGGCTTTCCTGAAGTTCTTATCAGATCTTAAATATCCGGGGGTGTGCAAATAAATGCTTGAAATTAAATTTCCCATCCCGTCTGTCGCTATGTTGTAAGGTAAATCGCTGATTGACATTATAAGTTCCTGGGTTCTGCCCATTGCAAACGATGGAAGTATAACTTTACCGCCCCCTTCAACAACTTCTTTTATTGATTCCCTTAAATTTTTCCTAACTGCCTCACGATCTACGTGATTTTTACCTGCATAGGTACTCTCAATAATCAGGGTATCACACTTCTGTGGTTCGGCACCCTTGAGAAGTAGTGAATCGCTCGTATATAAGTCGCCTGTGACCATTATACTGGATGAATTTTCAAACTTCCACATGGTTGATCCAGGAATATGCCCTGCACTTTGTGGGGATATTTTAAATCCATCCGCTTCAATTGTTTCGCCGTATTTTACAGTTCTTAAATTCTCGTAAAGCTTCTCTATATCATCTGGTGTAAATCTTACAGGATAACCTTCAAGATTCATGACTTTTATTGAATCTTTCAGCATGGGTCGCATGCTGTTAGCAGTCATATCAGTAGCGTAAATATTTGGTGAATAATCCTGATAGAATATAGGAAGAGCTCCTATATGGTCAAGATGGGAATGCGTTACAAATATTGAATCAACCTTTTCTGGAGGGAGTGGGTATAGAGGCGGTTTTTCCGGAATAACTCCATAATCGATAAGAACTTTTTTTCCATGTTCTTCTATAATAATTCCGAGGCGTCCAACTTCCTGAGCGCCCCCTAAAAACTTTATTTTATACATCTTATAACCTTGCGCCTTCCAATCTCTTGCTGCACTGGCAGTTTCTCCGTGTGTTTTCCTTTACGAACATTTCTATATTTTTCATTGTTTTTTCCTCATTTTCTTTTATGATCTTGATTACTTCAGAGGCTTCAACAGGTTTTTCAGACCAGACATCATAATCAGTTACCGTAGCCAGCATTGAGTAACACATACTCATTTCATTGGCCAAGGTAATTTCTGGAACCAATGTCATTCCTATTATGTCTCCAAAATTCCTGAACATTCTTGATTCTGCCCTGGTTGAAAATCTTGGGCCTTCTATGACTATATAAGTTCCACCATAATGAGTTTTCCCATTTTTTTTGGAAACAGAATACAGGATTTCATTCATTCTAGGACAAAAAGGATCGGCGGTTGATATATGTACGACATCAGGGCCATCAAAGAACGTAAGTGATCTCTTTTTAGTAAAATCAATAAATTGATCAGGTATAACTGTATCACCGGGCTCAATATTTTCTTTCAGTGATCCAACAGCATTAATTCCCAATATTTCATTGCAACCAGCCTTCTCAAGAGCATAGATATTTGCCCTGTAGTTGACCATGTGCGGTGGGATCTGATGCTTGTTTCCATGTCTTGGTATAAATGCAACTTCTTTTCCTGATATTGTTCCAGTTTGAATATCCGATGAAGGTTCTCCGTAGGGAGTCTCAATTTTTAGGGATTTCTTTTCAGAAAGAAGGTTATATATTCCGCTGCCTCCTATAATGCCAATCAATTTATCTCCTCTTATTTTTAGTGGTAAATTTAGGTATTGTATTTAATCAATCGTTTTTGGAATGCGCGAAAAAAAGCTATTTTATATCAATGTGCCTTTAACTTCATAGAGGTAGTTTTCTGTTGGTCATAAAAAAAATAGGAGAAATTGCAGATGAAGTTCAGGATATTGAATTAACGGCAAAAATTCTTTCACTTTCACAAAAGGAGAGAAGCTCAGATAAGGGAAACAGTGTATATCATTATGGTCTTTTGGGTGATGAAACCGGGGTCTTGCCCTTTACAGCGTGGAATATCTCTTCAACCGTTAGAGAAAAAGATGTAGTCAATATAAAACGTGCATATACGAAGAAATATAACGATAAGATACGAATATATTTTGATGATAAGACAGAATTTACACTGATGCCAGGAGTTGAAATGGAAGTTAAGAGAACCTATAACTATGAGAAAATTAGAAATCTTGGCTCCAGTAGTAAATATGTGGCATTAGAAGGCGTTCTTGGTGAAGAGAAAGAAAAGGAGTTTGAGACCAACGGTGAAAAAAGAAAAGTGTATTCATACATTATGGAGGACGACACTGGAAGCATAAGACTATCTTCCTTTGGAAGGAAACTACCCATGGGTCATGGTATAAGGCTCGAAGGAGTAAAAATAGAAGAATTTAATGGTAGGATTAATGCCAGCATTGGAGAAAAAGCTGAAGTCCATGATATAGAACTTCAAATTGAAAAGGGACCAAAATTTACGTACATTTCAGAAATTGTAAATCCAATCGGAGGAGTATTCATAGTTGGGTTTCCAATTTCAATTGGAGAAAAAAGTGGCCTTATAAAAAGGTGTAAGGCGTGCAAAAAGAAACTTGATGATGAAAGATGTGAAACAGACCCGGATGCAGGAATTTACTTTGATATATTTGTTTATTTTAATATAGACGACGGTACGGGCTACATTTCCGTAACAAGCGGAATGGAGGCTCTGAAGGATATATGTGGGATAAAACCGGATGAACTTTCAAACGAAAAAAGACCGCCATTAAGGAAAGAGATATATGAACGAATTGAAAAATCACTAATGGGTAAAGCTTTAAAGGTTCAGGGGAGTCTTTCAAAGAATACAATGGGAATGAGTTTAAGGGCCAGCCTTATTTCGTTAATTCGCCAGGAAGACAACAAAGAAATTAAAAAAATAATGGAGAGTGAGTTTCTATGAAAGAAGGAAAAAGGGAGCCGGCCAGGTGGATATTCTCAAAGGAATTGAGAGAAACTACTGTTATAGAAGAGAATACAGAAAGCGAAAAGGTAAGGTCAATGTTTTTGACACCACTGGGTTCTATAGGCAGGAGAATTTTATTCGTGGGAAAAGTAACAAATCACCGTGAGGATGAAAAGTCCATAAGATTAACAGTGTCAGATCCAACAGGTGCTTTTTATCTTTCATTTTTTGAGAGAGACTTTAATCAAAACGTTAAAAGACAACTGGAAAAAATAGAGCTAAATCAAAATGTCACTGTTATGGGAAGAGTGAGCCATTATACTGGTGAAGATGGGAAAATACTTTTCAACATAAATCCTGAACTAATTTATGAAACCGATTTGGAAAGCATGAATTTCTGGAACGCTAGAACAGCTTATCTTTGCAGAAGAAGAATTATGAGAATAAAAGAAGCTTTGAAAAAACCAGATACTTCTCCGGGCGTATTAACTGCATCAGGAGCGACGGAGGATGAAGCTGAAGGAATTATAAAGAGTATCAAGGCATATCCGAATTATGATTATACAAAATTTGAAGAAGTTTTGTCTTCTTTGCTGTTTAATCAGCAGATTTCACAAAATATCAATATTGCAAAGGACGGTATTCTTGAATTTCTTTCTTCTCATGTTGATATGCAGGGAATAAAGTATGAGGATATAGTCAATGAGCTTTCGAAAAAAGGAATTTCCCAGAATGAAATTGATGAATCTCTTAATGTTCTCGGTCATGAGGGCGATATTTTTGAGGTCTCTTTAAAGAGGTACAGGAAGATTTAGTGACACTTTTGGAATATTTCATCTTATATATTTTAATTCATTAAGAAAGTCCACTCATTCTACCTACCATTTGATCATTGGTCTTTGGTAGGATAGTAATCTCTAAAATGAAAATTTACTTTATGAGCTTAAAACTTAAATGTAGATTGTATTTAATATTTAAATGTATTATTGTTAGAAGCAAAATTTCGTGATATCCTCAACAAACATAAAAACATTAATTAAATCTGTATACATGTTAACGTATGTCTAGGCAATCGTTACATTATTCAACTTTTATAAAAATAGTTGTGATTGTAATTATTGCTATGACTATACTTTCATACACCTCTTTTTTAAAGCTTGATTATAATGGCAATACAAAAAAATATGGATCCAATCCAATTTCCATACGCGTTGATTCTCCCGCACAGTACCAAGATAGCAGTTCTGTAAACCCATATGATTACACAGTTCAACCTGCGCCCATTGGTATCGCTGATTTTGGAATTGGTGCTTATGGAAAGCCTTACGAATACAACACATCATCCTTTGTTGGGTCAATAAACATTAAGAAACTCACTGCTTTTAATAGCAGTCTTGGAAGTTTTGGAGATAACAACCTAACTTTTCAGTTAAACTCTATTTTGGCGTTTGTGAACAATGGAACTCTTTATAATTACTGGATTCAGGATGTCTACTATTATAACACAACCACCAGATTATTATCGATCAATAACAACATATGGAACTGGTCCAATCCAGTAGATCAAAATCTCACTTCATCTACAGTAACTGGGAATGGAACAATATACACTGGAAGTGCCCCTTCGGGAAATGTGTATATTGATTCACCCGCCGCGTCTTCCTTATTGCCGGGTAATTGTAAAGAGATCTCGCTACCTAGAACCATCTCTCTTAGAATTAATTCCACTCTTGTATCGAATGTTCCGGAGGTGATCTTTCAATACAACAATGGAACCTCGGGCTGGGTAACGTATGATAATGCAAAATTTATTTTTGCAAAGGATGTAAATGCAGATTATGGCTTTGTTGTGAACGGTAATGTTTCAGCACTCAACGGTCTCTATTATGAGACAGATTTAATAGTAGGAGGTCCAGGTGGCGGTACAAAAAATATCATTACTTCTTCTAACATGACAATGAAACTTGATTACGCTAATGGAAATAACTATCAATCAATTAATAACGCTTATGACTTTTCTGGTAACACCGGGGAAGCTGTTTCAAATTTAACGGATGTGCTTAAGGAAAATACTACATCAGGCCAGATATGTGCTTATTTGAATAATTCTGGAGCAGGTAAGACGGAAACAAATTATACGACATCAACTCTGTTTCAGGAGGATAATCTTTCAGCACTTGATTTTGTAAGCTCAGTGGATGATGGAACATTAATAGTTAATTCCACATCATATCAATTCACGGGAAATAGAATTAATTTAACGCTTAAGCCGGGACCATACAATGTACAATTGTGGCAAGGTTCAACAGAAGTTATGAGTGGATCATATACCTTGTTGAAAGGAAACACTCTTCTGGTGATGTATAACGAATATATTGCGAACTTCTATGAAGAAAATCTTCCACCTGATACTTTCTGGAACATTACGGTCAATGGGTTGACTTATTATTCATATACAAAAACAATCGCAGTTCCATTGACTACGGGCACTTATACATTTAGCATAGGAAAAATATACGGTTATTCTGATATCACTTCATCAGGATCACTTACAGTTGGCAGTTCCAATGTTAGCGTTGAGATCTCATTCTTTCAATCTGAAAAACTGATAGCAGGAGCTCTTACCACAACAGGGAACCTTGCAAGTTATACAACAACGGTCTCTTCATCTGAATATATAGTTGTCACTCCTGGGCCCTCATCCATGACAGTAAACAAGATATCTCTAATCTTTACTGGTGACGGTTCATTTGAGTTTTCCATAGGAACGCAGCTTGGCAAACCAGAACTCTTACAAAATGTCAGTGGTGGAACATACTCATTTGGTAATAATTTTGGATGGGTCAATTTGACTTTTCCTTACACAACACTTTATGGAGGTGGTTTTTACTATCTTAACGTTTGGTTAACATCAACTTCTCCTAGCGGTACAAATGCATTCCAACTGGCACTTAATTATACAAAATCTCCTTTGGTACTGAACAAAAATTCCTTGAGTGGTTATCAAGTTCAGGCAGGTGCGACTTATTATCTTCCATATTTAAATCAATATATGTTTGAATTGTATTCTGTGTCATATTCTATTACTTTCACAGAATCAAATCTTCCTGCAGGTGATATTTGGTATACCAATCTTTCAAATGGTGAATTATTTACATCCTATTCTTCATCCTTCACATT